>QHWF01000764.1 GCA_003222455.1 Acidobacteriota bacterium | reverse complement strand
GCCAAACAGGGTCTGCTGTCCCGCCTCGACGAGGGGCGCATTGACGAACGACCCTTCAACGGCGACCACCAGCGTCGCGACTGACGAGCCCGGGACGTTGAGGTCTGCCGACGCGAGGGAATAGAAGAACTCATCCGGGAAGTTCCCCGGGACGTCCGGAGGCAGCCCCAGGTCGGGCAGCGTCGACGGGCATAGCAGGATATCGTCGACGCACGGGGCGAGCGACGTGCCCCTCTCGTCGATCAGCCCGACCGGAAATCCCGTCCGCGGGTCGGTCGGCCCGACGACTCTGTTCGCCACTTGTGTCGACACCGAGGTCGAGATGAGGAGCAGTGCGCCGGCGGCCGCTGACAATGCGGCAGCGACGCGGCGGACGCGCCTCTTTGTCAAAAGGCCTCGATTCGAGAGAGCGAATGAGTCAACCACCGCGATCCTCCTCCGCGCGTTTCGCGCGTGGTTATCGACAACCCGCCAGATGCATCGACACGTATCCGGTGCAGGTCGCGATGTGTGTGTGTCGTACCGCGATCATTTGATGTTTGTGGATTTCTGCTTCGGGACCGCGAGTATAGTTGGTGCACGAAGGCTGTCTTTGTTCGACTGCGTGGTTTCATCAAAAAAACTTTTTTAGTGGAAGACTAATGGTCGCGATCGAGATGACTAATCTAAGAGTCGGCGATCCGAGTGGCTTGTTCCCGCGTATGGACTGGCCCAGGTCACTCGACGATCGAAGACGTTCACACGGCGCTCACTCAGTCGAGACGGCTTGCGGCATGACTCTCACGCCGTTTTTCGTGTGTTTCGTGCGGTATAAGAGAAGGGCGCAGGGACTATCGGGTAAAAGTCAGCCGTGAACAAAGGCAGCTGTCTCGAACTGACCCGGACAGAACAGCACGTCATTGCGGGGCAATTGTCCGCGGATCAGTTTCGTATTGGGCACCGGCCCAGGCCCGGCAGACGGAAGTCGATTTCCTCCTGCGTCGTGGCCGGAACTATCTGGCGCTCGAAGTCAAGCCCAGCGCAGATTCTCGACCGCACTGCTCTCCGGGCTCAGAGCCATCGCCGATCTGCCTCGCCTCGTCAGACGTGTGCTCGTGTACCTCGGCGACCGGCGGCTGAAGACGGAAGATGGAATCGACGTATGGCCGCCCGCCGATGGGGGAGAGGGAATCTCAGGGAGGCTCGGGCGAGCCCATGCCCTCACGGTGACGAATTCGCCGAAGCCCTGCAGCACGCTCAGGCGATCTACGATTTCGTCCTCCAACTCGTCCCCCAGGGAGGCCAAGCCCGCCTGAGTCCGGAAGTGATCGGAAGGCTCGCTTGAATCGGACGCCAGGCGGAGCGCTGTTATCATGCATTCAGACTGTACTCGTATTGAACCGTAGTCGGTTGCCGTACACTTGATTGCCGGAACCGCCCGATGATCGAACAGCTGCGCTCCGTCTTCGAGGCCGACCCGCGCATCGCGTACGCGCTGATCTTCGGATCGAGCGTCACGGGGAAGGCGCACGCGGGCAGCGATGTGGATGTGGCGATCGGCATCGCTGGCCCGCATCAGCTGGACACGATGGAGCTGGGAGCGCTGGCGTCCAGGCTCGAAGCAGCCGCCGGCCGGCGCGTCGATCTCGTGCTTCTCGACGAGGCGCCGCCTGGTCTTGCGTACCGTACGTTCCGCGATGGCCGTGCGATCTTCACTCGCGACCCGGTGGCGCTCAAGACCCGCCGCGCCAGAGCCATTCTCGAGTACCTCGACTTTCGGCCGGTCGAGGAGCTCTGCGCGCGCGGCGTGCTGGCTGCGCGCGATGGTCGATAAGACACTCCTTGCGAGCAAGGTGGCCTCCGTGCGGGATGCGGTGGCTCGAATTCGGTCGGTTCTTCCAGAGGCCCACGACATTGCGGACCGTACGACGCGCGAGGTCGTCGTCTTGAACCTGTTCGTCGCCCTGCAAGAGTGTGTCTCGCTGGCTGCTCACTGGCTCGCCGACGAGGGGCTCGACATCCCGCAAACCTACGGCGAGCTGTTCCGTCGCTTGGGGGAGCACGGAATCATCCCCGCTGATCTGGCCCAGCGACTGGCCGCCGCGTCCGGACTCCGCAATCTGGTCGCACACCAGTACGGCGTACTGGATTGGAAACGAGTCCATGCGATCGCGTCAGAGCGCCTCGACGATCTGCTTGCCTTCTGCGACCGGCTCGCGAGTCGGGCTGCGAAGGAAGTTTGACTCGTCTGTTTCGTTCGCACGCGGTCAGCTCCGCTGGTGGAGGTCTCAAACCGCCGAGTAATGCCGAACTCATGCTCCAGTTACTTCCAGGGGGCCCTCGCTTCGCATCACGCTTCGTCGTCTTCACATTGAGTTCAATCGTTCTATTGATGCCGGCGACACTTTAAGCTCAGCCGAGCCAGACGCCGACGACAACCGTCGTCGTCGACAATCGCGGCGTCGCCACGCTTGATACGCTTCAATCCGGCGCGGCCTTTCACCCGTCGCGTGCGCTCGTGCACTTTCGGCCGGGAGCGGCAGCCGATCTGCTGCCCGGCTCGCCATCGGCCAGGGCGTTTCCAGGCAATCGCGACCTGTACGTCGTGCAGAATCCGCCAGGCCTTTCGGTCGGCGAGGTTCTGCGCCGTTACCACGCGAATCCCAACGTGCTCTACGCGGAGCCCGATTACGTGGTGAACGCCATCGCCGTCACGCCCAACGACGCCCGGTGGGCAGAGCAATGGGACATGGTGAAGATTGCCGCGCCCGACGCCTGGGGCGCGCCTCAGACCGATGCCGGC
>QHWF01000011.1 GCA_003222455.1 Acidobacteriota bacterium | reverse complement strand
GGTGGATCTGTGAGTGTGGAGTGAAGCTGGCGTCCGGCTCGAAGCCGCCGGCGTCGGCGGCCTGCGGGTCGTGCGGCACGAAGTACCGCGCGAGCGCAGGCGGGACGGTCGCAAAGGCATGACCGGTTCGGCGGTGCGGCGGGCGCTCCGGTCGCCCTTGGCGATCGACATCGCGTTGGCCGTGGTAGTGGCGATGGTCGCCTATGGCGTCGCGCGCCGCCATCTGCAGCCCTACTACCACGACGCTCCGTGGATTGAAGATCTCCTGGTGCCCTGCACTGGGCGGCCAGGCTGGGTGCCCGACCCGGTCGCGGTGAAAGCGTTGCCACAATGGCAGGCGTTCCTCGCGCAGAAGGTGGAGTATTTTCCGTGCAGCGCCATCGCCGGAATGCCTCTCATCGAAATCGGCATCTCCTGGCAGCGTCAAGAGTACTTTCATCGTGCCCTCAGCTCATGGTTTCGGATCGTCGGGCCGACGATCAACGGCTTCATCACGTTTCAATCGGGGATGTTTGCGATGACCGGCGCGATTGCCTACCTCATGTTCCGCCTCGGCATGTGGCGGGTCATCGCGCTCGCGTGCACGGCGGGACTTGTATGGTCGCCTTTGCAGCTCCGGGCAACGGGCCTGCCGATTGAGTACGAGAAGGCGCCGTGGATTCTCGCCGCGGTGGCGTTGTGCGGCGTCGTCGTTCGCCGCGACGCGCAGGGAAAGTCCCTCTGGGCGCCGGCGCTGGCATCGGGTCTCGCGGCTGGATTCGGCATCGGATTCAAGACTGACGTGATGGCCGCCGTGCCGCTCGCCCTCGCGACCACACTCATCTTCGTCCGGCGGAATCCCGGTGGATCGTCCAGGAAGGCGTTGGCAACGCTCTGCGTCATTGCCGGCGTGGCCATCGGCGGCGGGACCATGATCTACCGTAATTTCTTCGGGCCCGCAGGCAGCCTGTTTGCTGTTCAAGTCCTTGGCGGCCAGGACTGGGCGACCGAGGCCATGCACGCCGTGAGCCCGCTCTACGACTACGGACTGGTCTTCGACGACAGCCACATCACGGTCCTCATCAACAGCTACGGACATCGCGTGCTTGGTACGACGGCAACCGTCTATTTCTTCAGCCGCGAGATGCAGGACGTGTCGACGCGTCTTCTCACGGACTTCTGGACGACATTCCCGGGCGACCTCGTGCTGCGCGTCATTGCCGCGACGATCCGGGTGTTGCAGTTGAGCGGCCTGGGCGTGTTGATCCCTGTGGCGGGCCTCTTTCTTGTTTTTGCCAGGGATCTGCGAGCGGGATGGTTCATCGCCTTTGTCGCGGTGTTTCTCTCTGCCTACGTCTCTCTCGTGTTCCAACGCCGGCATTTCTTTCATCTCGAGTTCATTTCCTGGTGGCTGGCGGGCTTCTTTACGCAGGCCATACTGCTGGCGGGTCGGGCGATGCTGGACACGAACGCGTTCGGGGACGCTTGGGCCCGCTTCGCCAAGCCAGCCTTCCGGGCGGTCCTCTGTCTGTCGCTCATCGGCGTGTGCGCTGTGGCTGCGCTTGCCTCTGCAAGGGCCTATCAGCAGAACCGAATGTTGCGTCTCGTGGAGTGCTACGAGCAAATGCTTCTCGACGAGCGGCACGTGGCTCGTGCCGCACATGAACCCGACCGAGTGATGCTGCGGGTCGAGGGGATCAGCCTGCGCGACCGCCGGTCCAGCGGGAAAGCCGACGAGATGACAAGCGACTATCTGGTCGCCAAGTTCAGATGTCGAGATGGCAGACCGATCAGCGTGACGGCCACGTATCGGCCGCCGAATGCCGTCTGGGACCACACGTTCAGCCAGCCCTGCTCGGCCTCGGGGAGCACATCAACGCTGATGATGCCCATCTATCAATATGGCGCCGCGCATGTCTTCGACGGTCTGGCGATGAGCGCGCAAGACGCCGACACAGTGCAATCGGTTTCGACGATGCGCCAGGACTCGAGCGAGCGGCTCTGGCTGGATCTGCTGCTGCCAGCGGACTGGCGCACCCGGGACTGGTTTGAACGGCTGAGGATTCCGCTGGAAACACCGCTATGAGCGCCTCTCTCAAGCCGCTGACGAAATTGACGGTCGCGTGCCTTGCCGTGATTTTCGCGGTTGCCGTAGGTTTTCGGTTGTGGCTTCTTCATGCTTACCGGCCGGGAGCGCCGTGGGTTGCCGGCTTGACGCTCGCGGACGCGGAGATGGGCCGGAACCTGCTCGCCGGACGCGGCTGGGTGGCGAATGCAGACATGGTGGACCGCGCCGCCAGGGCACAGGAGAACCGCCCCTCCATGGTCGATCTGGAGGAACTGCTGCCGGTTGATGACGAAAAGCCCGGTGTGATCGTGTATCCCGGATCGGCACATTCAGCTGGATACTCGGTGTGGTTCGCGATCAGCTATTGGCTTGGAGGGCACCTCCGTTACGCGTATTCCCAGCGGATGCAGGCGCTGCTGGATGCGGCGGGGTGTCTCTTTGTCTTCGGCATCGGCCGGCGGTTGTGGTCTTCGGCCGCTGGTCTCGTGGGGGCGGCGCTGTATGCCGTCTCCCCGGCCCATGCATTCCTGGCCAATCTCACCGTCGCGGCCTCGACCGATAGTTTCTGGTTCCTGGCCACGTCCTATGGTGCGGTGGGGGCGTGGGATCGCTTGCGTGACGGCGGCCGGCCATGGGGCGCGGCCCTGCTGATCGCCGGCGCTGCGTTCTGCGGTGCGGCGATGAACAGCACCAGCATCACGCTGCCGCTCGTCGTCACGGCCGCCGCGATCGCGGCCGCGGTTCTCGACGGTCGTGCTCTCAGGCTCGTTCCGTACTTTCTGGCGGCGCAGGTGCTCGTGTACCTCGTGCTGACGCCGTGGGCGATGCGCAACAGTCGGATGTTCGGTCAGTTCAGCTTTGTCCGTGGCGGCTTCTGGCAGCTCGCATACGCATCGTTCGGCGAGCTGCCCAATCCGTGGGGCCTGGGCTTCGACGACAAATACTACTGGAACTGGATTGAGGAGAACTGCACCGGCTGCAACGCGGGGCAGCAAGCGGCAACGACTCGCGATTTCATTCTCTACTCGGTTGTGCCGTCGCCTGGATTCACTCGACACCTTACGAATCTTGTCGAATTGCGACTGCCTCGGCTGCTGAGCGTCGCGCAGGTTTCCGCCTCTGGCATATACACGCCGAGCGACCCCCCGGAGGCGCGTGAAACTCTACGCAAATGGCTCGGCATCGCCGATGCGGCGTTACCCGTCGTCGCCGTGTTCGTCTTCATCGGCATCGGCGTGGTTCTGACACGCAGGGCCGCCGCGACGGCGGCGGTGCTGGCCGTCGCCCCGAGCGCGTTTCTCATCGCGTTCAGTCTTGTGTTCTACGTAGAGCTCCGAAAGACGGTCCCGGCGTACGGCTGCCTCTTCGCCTTTGCCGCAATTGGGATCGTGGAACCCACTCGGCGTCTGGCGCTTCTGCTCACGCGCCGCAGAGCCGTTGTGGCTGCTTGCGGCCTGGCGGCCGCTCTTCACTCGCCCCGGTCGGATGCGGCCGTGATGGCAGCGGGACAGATGCATAGCGTCGTGCTGAAACCGGACGGGACGGTCTGGAGCTGGGGTTCCGCCTCGTTGGGACAGCTCGGAGACGGTGTCACCGACCATACGACGGCCGACAGCGCGCCGGCGAAGAATCTGTTTGACGCCATCGCTGTTGCGGCTGGCGGGAACCATACGCTGGCGCTGAGGAAAGACGGCACCGTGTGGGCGTGGGGAGACAATTTGTGGGGTGAGCTTGGCGACGGTAGTCGCACCTCGCGCGACGTTCCCACGCAGGTGCCCGGTCTCGGCCACATCGTGGCGATCGCCGCCGGGTATATTCACTCGATGGCCCTCGCGAACGACGGCTCGCTGTGGGCGTGGGGTGACAACCACTACGGTCAGATCGGATCCGGGGCGACGTCAGTCAGTCTCAAACCAATCCGGGTGCAGGGCCTCCCGACCGCCACGACGATTACCGCCGGCTTTTTTCACTCGGCCGCGGTCGATCGCGCCGGACATGTCTGGACCTGGGGGGACGATAAGCACGGACAACTTGGTGACGGGCTACGTCAGCCGCGCGCGATTCCCGTTGACGTCATGCCGGCGGGCGACGCGGCGGCCGTTGCGGCCGGCCAGTTTCATACGCTCGTGCTGCGCAGCGACGGCACCGTGTGGACCTGCGGCGGCAACACGTTTGGACAGCTCGGTCGCGATCCAATGACGGCCTCCTCGAGTGGTCATCCAGACGAGCTGACTCTGGCCGTCGTGCCTGGTCTCCACGGAGTCACGATGGTTGCGGCGGGTGAAGATCACTCCGTTGCGCTGACCGGCGACGGTCAGGTCTGGACGTGGGGCGACAACCTCTACGGGCAACTGGGCGACGGGACCTGGGACGTTCGCCGCAGACCGGTGAGAGCAGCGCTCGTGGGATCCGTGACGGCGATCGCGTCGGGACATGCGCATGTGCTGGCGCTCAAATCCGACGGAACGATCTTCACGTGGGGATTCGGCAGCGACGGACAACTTGGTGACAATACCTCGACGCGACGTGTCGCGAGGCCGCGCACCATCGCCGCGCTCTCGCTCGTGCCGGGGCCCCGCTTCGACGCGCCCTCTTTTCACTCCGTGGGCCGGGCAGAGACGGCCTGGGCCGCTCCGATCGTGCAATTCAAAGACGGCTCGTTCTTTGTCAAGGGCAAGGCTGAATCGCCGACGGCCTACGTGATCATGGCGTCGCCGTCCAGGGCCGGTCCGGACCAGGATCGCCAGGTCCTGGTCGCGACGGGCGTATTGAACGACGGATGTGTCACGGTTGGCGTCCAGGAGCGCAACCAATGGATCTTTTACAAGAATTTCAATCGGCACGGACCGTTTACGCTCCGGTGGCCCCCGCCGACGACAGGTGAATACGTCATCGTCATCGCACACTGTCTGCCGGACGATCGTCCGGACAACGACTTCCAGATAACCCATCTCGGTTGGCTCGGCATCTGACCTCTTTCCATTCAATGGTCTGGCTCGTGCTCAGGCGCGGCGCGCTCGCGCTCGCTGTCGCGGCGGCGTTACCGTGCGCGTTCGCGTCGGCGGCTGTTCTGGCTGGTGGCGAGCTGCATTCGGTCGTCGTCAGACCCGATGGTACGGTGTGGAGCTGGGGGTCTGGCTTATACGGACAAGCCGGAGATGGAGCGCTGAGGAGTCGATACGAAACCGTTGGCCGCGCCTGGGCGAAGAATCTTTTCGACGTCACCGCTGTCGCCGCTGGCTCCAACCACACGCTCGCGTTGCGAAGCGACGGAACGGTGTGGGCTTGGGGAGACAACTTGTGGGGCGAGCTTGGCGACGGCAGCCGCACGTTGCGCACCGTGCCGGCACGTGTGGCCGGCCTCGACCACATCGTGGGGATCGCGGCGGGGTACATCCACTCGATGGCGCTCGGCGCGGATGGCTCCGTGTGGGCGTGGGGCGACAATCACTACGGCCAGCTCGGCTCGGGGACAACGACGGAGAGTCTTCGACCTCTGCGCCTCCAGGGCGTATCGAATGTATCCGCGATTGCCGCAGGGTTCTACCACTCGGCAGCCGTCGTACGAACCGGACGCGTGTTGATGTGGGGGCAAAACACACACGGCCAGCTCGGTGACGCCGTCCTGAGACTTCGACTTGTGCCCGTCGAAGTTTCAGCGGTGCGCGATGTGGTCGCCGTGGCCGCGGGCCAGTTCCATACGCTCGTGTTGGTGAGAGGCGGCACCGTCTGGACCTGGGGCGGTAATGCGTTCGGTCAGCTCGGTCGCAGGTCTTCCGTGATGAGCAGCGTCGATCGTCAGATGATGACGCCCTTTCAACCGCCGGGATTCAAACGGCCGGACAGTCTGCCGTCGCCGACGGCTGCTGCGGACGAGCCGGCAGCCGCTGCGGTCGAGCGACTCCAAAACGTCACGATGATCGCAGCGGGAGAAGATCATTCAGCCGCCCTGACGAGCGACGGACAGGTGTGGACCTGGGGAGACAACCTCTACGGACAGTTGGACGACGGGACATGGGAGCCGCGCAGCCGGCCCGTGAAGGCTGTGGGCGTCAGCTCCGTGGTCGCGATCGCGTCCGGTTATTCACATATGCTGGCGCTCCAGTCCGACGGGACGGTCTGGACCTGGGGATTCGGATTCTACGGACAGCTGGGCGACAACCTCGTCACGAGACGCGTCGGGCAGGCGCGCGCGGTGGCCGCGGTCTCGCTCGCTCCACTACCGCGCTTTGAGGGACCGTCGTTTCATCCGTTGGGCCAGGCGGAAACCTCGTGGATCGATCCCGTGGTGAAAGTCGACAACGGCGTCTTCACTGTCAGAGGCCAGGCAGCCACGCCGACCGCGTACGTCATCATGACCCGGCCTTCCCGTGCTGGACCGGGTACACCAAACAAGGTGCTGATGGCGACGGGCGCCCTGATCGGCGGATGTGTGACGGTCGGCGTGCAGCGGCAGAATCAGTGGGTGCACTACGACAATGTCGATGTGCCGGGTCCCTTCACGATCATATGGCAACCGCCGACGACTGGGGAGTACACCGTGGTCGTCGCGCATTGCCTGCCGACTGGCCGGCGAGATAACGACTTCCGGATCACTCACCTCGGCTGGTTCGACGCGCCGGCGGATCGGGTTCGGTAAGCCTCGCGATGAACGACACGGTGATTCGAGCCCGCGATTTGAGCAAGGTGTACCGGCTGTACGCGGGACCGGGCTACCGCTTCCTCGACATGTTCGGGATGCTGGGCAAACGGCGCGGCGCCTACACTGAGCACGCAGCGCTCGATGGCGTCAACCTGGAGATTCGCCGCGGCGAGAAGGTGGCGATCATCGGCCGCAACGGCGCCGGGAAGAGCACGCTGCTCAAGCTGATCACGCGAGTGATTGAGCCGTCATCGGGCGCGATCGATGTGAAGGGCCACGCGCACGCCCTGTTGCAGATCGGCACCGGGTTTCATCCCGATTTCACCGGCCGGCAGAATGTCTTTGCGTATCTCGCGCAACTCGGTGTCGTCGGGCGGCAGGCCGAGGCGAAATACCTGGAGATCGTCGACTTTGCCGAGCTCGAGGAGTACATCGACCAGCCGGTGAAGACCTACTCCTCCGGGATGGGCGTACGACTGATGTTTTCCACGGCGACGGCGATTGTGCCGGAGCTGCTCGTGCTCGACGAAATTCTGGGCGTTGGAGACGCGTACTTCGCATCAAAAAGCTACCAACGCATGCGGGATCTGTGTGACCGGCAGGGTACGACGCTGCTGCTGGTCACCCACGACATCTACTCGGCCGTCAAGATGTGCAACCGCGTCGTCTGGATCGACCGCGGTCGCGTGCTGATGGATGGGGCTGCACCATCGGTCGTGAAAGCCTACGAAGATTCGATCCGCCTGCAAGAGGAGAATCGCCTGCGGATGAAGCAGCAGGAACGGTTGAAGCAGCTGGAGCCCATCGAAGTTGCTCCCGTGCGGCACATGATCATCGAGTTGCAGAGTCGAGACAATCGTCCCCTGCCGTCGCCCCTCTACCTGCGGTCGTTGTCTGTTGTCATTGAAAAATACAGAAGCTCGATTGAGCCGGCCGTGACGCCGTTTGACGAGCCCGACAAACCGCATTTGCAACGCGCGGGCGGGGGGTGGGGCGAGAACACCGACTGGCAGGGACGATCGGCGCGGCCCTTCCTCAACTACGGCAGTTCTTTTCACAAAGTGGCCGCCGTCTATCCGGTGCCGGCGGCGGTGCTGGATCGTGACGCCCTTCTCGAGGTTGAAATCGAGTTCTGGATGGACGAAGCCGCTGACGTCGTCGTGAGTGCCCATGTCGATGACCGTGCGGCAAGGCTTGGCGCACTGCCGGCAGAAGTCGGGCGCTGGGCTACCGCGACGCTGTCCGTCCCATTCGCCGCGTTTCAGTCGCGGAGCGAGGCCGTTGTCCTGAACACGGCCGGCGTCCAGGGAAGCGGCGCCATCAGCGTGACCCAAGCGGGCTTTGTCGATGCGGAAGGGCAGGCCGCGTTCTTTTTACGTCATGGCGAGCTCGCCACTCTGGAAATCGGCTACCGAATCGCCGACCCGAAGCTGGACGAACGGGCGCAGGTCGTCGTGGCCATCCATCGCGAAGGCGTGCTGGACGTCTGCCGCTTCATCAGCAGAAATCTGTGCTTCCGTGCGAGGGAACGGGGCAGCGGCACGATTCGGCTCAGAGTGCCCCGGCTGATGCTGACCGATGGCCACTACTCCGTCACGATCATGATTTCCAGCGAGGGTTACTACGATCGCGAGCAAACCGTGTTTTATTCCATCAACGAGCAGGTCTATTGCTGTATCTCCCGCATGTTTGAGTTCGCGGTGGAGGGCTCGGGCCTGATCGGCCGCGGTACGCTTCAGGTCTCTGAGGCCGATTGGGGCCTGGTTGGTTCGTCATGAACGAGACGCTCGACCTTCATTTCCCCGCGTGTCTCGCGGACGACTTCCCGGAGGAGCTGCCCGTCGCCATCGCAGCGGTGGATCGCGTGCTGGGCGTGATCCACGGGCTGTCTTACGATGCCCTGGAGCGTCATTCGCCGGCGCTCAGGGAGAACGATTGGTCCAACTATCTCCGTTGCAGCATTGCGCGAATGATTCATGCGGCCGGCGCGCTGAGGCGCGCAGGCGTCCGTCAGGGACGCCTGCTGGACTACGGCGCGTACTTCGGCAATTTTTCAGGCATGTTCGCGGATCTGGGTTTCGACGTCGATGCGGTCGATGCCTATCGCACGTATGCACGCACGCTTGAACCGCCGTTGTCGCTCATGCGGAGTCGCGGCATTCGGCTGCTCGACTTCGACGACGCAGGCCGGGCTCTGGCGGGGTTGCCTGATGGCGGCTACGACGTGGTGCTGTGCGCCGGCGTGATCGAGCACGTGCCTCATACGCCTCTTGGATTGCTGACCACGATCAATCGTGTGCTGAAGCCGGGCGGTCATCTGGTGATCGACACCCCGAACCTCGCGCACCTCTACAAGCGTCAGGCACTTGCGCGGGGCGAGAGTGTGTGGCCGCCTCTGGCCGCGCAGTTCTACTCGCCGATTCCGTACGAAGGGCATCACCGTGAATACACCGCGCCTGAAGTCGCGTGGATGCTGAACGAAGTCGGTCACGAGGTGAAGGCGATCGAGTTGTACAGCTATAGCTGTTATGAGCAGCCGGAGCTCAGTGGCCGTGACGTGACCAACTTCTGGAAAATGCTGGCCGACCCGACGCAGCGCGAGTACATCACGACGCTGTCCCGCCGCGGGGAGACGACGACCGCCACCGGCCCCGCCCCCGAGTGGCGCACGCTGTTCGTCGAGACGGAACGCCACTGGGAAGCCATGCGGCACGACAGTCCGGAGTTTCAGGCTGACGATCTCGTCGACCGGGAGCCGTTGCTGGCGCAGCTGCAGCACGAGGTGGTAGTTCGTGATCAGATGCTGGCCGACCTTGAACGGGAGCCGCTGCTGGTCCAGCTGCAGGCCGACGTCGCGACGCGCGATCGCCTGCTGGCGGAGTTCCAGGAAGAGCGGAATCGTGCGGTCGAGGAACGCGATCGCACCATCGCCCGGCTGTATGAGGAGATCGCAACACGCGATCAGACGATCGCGCGGCAGAACGATCAGCTTGGCAGGCTCAACGATCGGCTCGGCGATCTCCAGGCGGCCTTCGATGCCACGCCCAGCGAGGTCGTTAAGCGACTCTTGCGCCGGAATTCAGGAAAAACCCACAGCTGATTCAGGGGCAACGGAACACCATGTGTGGAATCGCCGGTAGCTTCAAACCCCTCGGCGGCGAGTGTCGAGCCGACATCGTGGAGGCGATGCGGGACAGGATGCCCCATCGCGGTCCCGACGGTGTCGGCCTGTGGCTCTCTCCGGACCGTCGCTGCGCGCTCGGCCACCGACGCCTGTCGATCATCGATTTGTCTGACGCCGCCGCGCAGCCGATGCTGAACGCCGCGGGAACCGTGGCTGTCACGTTCAACGGCGAGATCTACAACCACGCCGAGCTCAGGCTGAAACTGGCGGCGATCGGAAAATACGAGTGGAAGACCGATCACTCGGACACCGAAGTGCTGCTGCATGCCTACGAAGAATGGGGCCTGGACTGCTTCCAGCAGTTCTGCGGCATGTTTGCCGCCGGGATCTACGATGCCCGCGATCGCCGGCCATTGCTTCACCTCGTGCGTGACCGCGTGGGCATCAAGCCGCTCTACTTCACGAAGACGGCCGCCGGGGAATGGTTGTTTGCGTCGGAGATCCGCGCGCTGCTCGCGCATCCCCAGGTATCGGCCGAAATGGACCTCACCGCTTTCTGGCACTACCTCACGTTCATCGTGACGCCGGCCCCGATGACACTCTTTCGCAATGTCTTCAAGCTTCCGGCGGGCCACACCGTCACCATCGATCATCACGGACGCGCCACCGCCCGGCAGTTCTGGGATTGCAAACCGGCGGCGGCCAGGACGCTCGGTGAGCAGGACCTGAGCGAAGACGAAGCGGTGCAGGAGCTCACGCGGCTGATGAAGCAGTCCATCGCCCGCCGGATGGTGTCGGACGTGCCGTTCGGTGTGCTGCTGTCAGGCGGCGTGGACTCTTCGCTGAACGTGGCGCTGATGAGCGAGTTGATGACGCGCCCAGTCACGACGTTCACGATCGGGTACGAAGGGAAGGAAGACTACAACGAGTTCCAGTTTGCCCGGCGCGTGAGCGAGCGCTACAGGACGGACCATCACGAGACGCTCATCAGCCGGCAGGAGGCGCAGGACTTTCTGCCGCTGCTGGTGCGGTTGCAGGACGAGCCCATCGCCGACAACGTCTGCATCCCGCTCTACTTTCTCGCGCGGCTCGTGAAGCAGTGCGGCACGACGGTCGTCCAGGTGGGAGAGGGCGCCGACGAGAGCTTTCTCGGGTACTGGTGGTGCGAGCACTATCGCCAGAAGTATGAGGACGTGTACCGACCGGCGCGGCAGACGCCGGGCTGGTGGCAGATGTTTCGGACGAGAGCCAGGGCGGCCGTTCCAGGCGTCAGCGGGGAAGATCTCGAGATCATCAATCGCGTCAGAGCCGGCCAGGAATTGTTCTGGGGCGGCGCGGTGTGCTGGTGGGGTCAGATGCGTGGGTCGCTCACGCCATGCACGGCTCCGTTCGAGCAGGCTGTCGAGTGCCCCGTCGAAGGCCTGATGCCGCATGGTCACACGGTGCGCGACAGTCACGCCGTGGTGCGCGAGTATCTCGGCAGCCTCGATGGAAAGCTGGTGGAGCCGGAAGTGCTGCAGAAGATTCCGTACATGGAAATGAAACTGCGGCTACCGGAACACCTGTTGATGCGGGTCGACAAGCTCACCATGGCACATTCCATCGAAGCCAGAGTGCCGTTTCTCGATCACGACGTCGTCGAGTTCGCGACGAAGCTGCCCCCGTCCTACAAGCTGCAGAACGGCGTGGGCAAAGCCCTCCTGAAGAAGGCCGCAGCGCCTTATCTGGACGACGATCTCGTGTACCGCAAGAAACAGGGTTTCGGGGCGCCGATGGAAGAGTGGTTTCGCGAGGGCGATTTCGGACGCCGCTGCCAGGCCGCCTTCGATCGATCGGTGCTCAAGAAGGAAGGCTTCTTCGACAACACCTACTTCAGCGAGTTGCTGCAGCGCCAGATGGACGGCAACGGCGGCTACAGCTTTCACCTCTGGACCGTGCTGAACGCGGTGTTGTGGCACGAGTCCTGGATTGCCGGCAACCCCGACTGCTTCTGACGCATGCTGTTCAACTCCTATTCGTTTCTTTTCGCATTTCTGCCGGCGACCCTGCTGGGCTTCTTTCTGGTGGCTCGTGCGAAACCCCGTCTGGGAACCGTCGTGCTCGTCCTGGCGTCGGTGTTTTTCTACGGTTGTTGGGACATCCGATATGTCCCGCTGCTCCTGGGATCAGCGGCGTTCAACTACGCGATGAGCCGGGCCATCGTACGAAGCCAGGGACGACGCCGGAAGACGATCGCCAAATGGCTCGCGGGCGCCACCGTTGCCGCCGACCTGGTGCTTCTCGGGTACTTCAAGTACTACGGCTTCTTCGTTTCAAGCGTCAATACAGTGACCGGTTGGCACCTCACACGTGTCGACGTGGTGCTGCCACTTGGTATCTCGTTCTTCACCTTCACCCAGATAGCCTTTATCGTCGATACGTACTGCTCGGAGGCGCGCGAGCAGGACCCGCTGCACTACCTGCTGTTTGTGACGTGGTTCCCTCACTTGATTGCGGGTCCGATCATCCATCACAAGGAGACCATGCCCCAGTTTGCGACTGCTGCGGCGTCCAGGTTCAACTGGATGGCGATGGCCTCCGGCTCCGCGATGTTGACCATGGGGCTGTTCAAGAAAGTCGTGCTTGCGGACGGCATCGGGTACTACGTGGCCGCAACCAACGCCATGTCGGTGTTCACGAAGTCCGGCCTGGGAGTTCCCGTCGGCTTCTTCGACGGGTGGGCGGGTGCGCTTGCTTATACGCTGCAACTCTACTTCGACTTTTCCGGCTATTCGGACATGGCGGTCGGCTTGACGCTCATGTTCGGCGTCCGATTCCCCGCGAACTTCAATTCGCCCTACAAGGCGGTCAACATCATCGAGTTCTGGCGTCGCTGGCACATGACGCTCTCGCGATTCCTGCGGGACTACTTGTACCTGCCACTCGGCGGCAATCGGCGGGGTTCATTCCGCCGGTATGTCAACCTGCTCGTGACGATGCTCATTGGTGGACTGTGGCACGGGGCGGGCTGGACATTCGTCATCTGGGGCGGTCTGCACGGGATATTTCTCGTAGTGAATCACGGCTGGCGATCGCTGCGCGCCGCCTTCGGCGCTGATCTGTCCCGGTCGACCCTTTCGGGACGTTTCGCTTCCAGAACGGTGACGTTCGCAGCCGTCGTGGTCGCCTGGGTCTTTTTTCGATCGACCACGCTGGCCGGAGCCTGCGGCGTGTGGTCTGGAATGGCCGGGATGAACGGTTTCAGGTTGTTCGAAGGCGACCGCGCGGCACTGGGATCGATCGGGACGTGGCTTGCGAGCGCCGGCGTTAGATTCGAGCCGGCCATGCAGGCGTCGATCATTCCGGTGGGCCTCTGGATCGCGGCCCTCCTGCCGATCGTGCTGTGGATGCCTAACAGCTTGGAAATCATGGGTCGTTTCGACGTCGTCTTGCAGCGCGCCGGCAGCGATGACCGTGCGGTCGCTTCCAGAATCAGCTGGCGGCCCACGCTGTGGTGGGCCGTTGTGGCAGCGGTGTTGTTCACGATTGCCCTGCTGAATCTGACCAAGCCGAGCGAGTTTCTGTACTACCAGTTTTGAGCACGATCGCTGACGCTCCGGAAGGCCGACGGTACATGTTCGCCATGGGCGTCGCGGTCGCTGCTCTGCTGGGCAGCATTCCCACCGTGAACATCGTGATGGACCCGCTTGGGTACGCCCGCGTCGCCGGATGGCGCCCGGCGAACCCGACGGCGGTGGAGTTGTCGCTGGCGGCCGGCGGCGCCTGGCCGGTGCCACACGGAACGCGCGAGGCGAAGATGCTGAACGTGGCATTCTACGCGCCACAGTCAGTGGTGTTCGGCAGTTCAACAGTCTGGTCGTACGTCGACTCCGGCTACGCGCCGCTGCGGGACGCCGACGGTCGGCCCGCCTACAACTTCGGCTTACCGGGCGTCAGCATCCGCGAGCTCCTGGCCGCGTTCGAACATGTTGTCGCGCTGCACCCGCCGAGGCGGGCCGTGATCGGGCTGGAGTTCTATATGTTCGCCGCCGACAAGCCCACGTCGCCGGGGTTCTTCGATCTTCCGCTGGCGCAGCGCCCTTCCTATCGCCGCGATCTGGCGCGGTTTGTCGGGCAGCGCCTGTTCACCGCCGATTACACGTACGCGTCACAAGCGAAACTCTGGGAGCCGCTCGTTCAGCGTGCGGGGTCGCTCTGGGCAGAGCGAACCTGGTTCAAGGGAACCGGACCCAATTTCGGGATAGGCGTCGGTCCCGGACCGCGTCCGGCCGAGGGCGCGCCCCCGCCACCCGCACCGCCCGACCGCGTCTCTCGGTCCAAGTTCCTGCAAGGGATGATCGATGGCGACCGGGTCATCATTGCCGGCATCTATCCCGTGCCCGGTCAGCCATTCCGGTTCGTGGACAACGAAGGCTGGTCCTCTCTGGAGGCCATGCGCCGGCTGGTGTCGGTTGCCCGCGCGCACGGCGTCGACCTGCGGTTTTATCTCTCGCCTCATCACGCGCGATCGTACGAGGCGATTCGGCTGATGGGATGGTGGCCGCAGTTCGTCGAATGGGAACGTGGGCTGGCGGCCATTCTCGAGCAGGATGCCAACACGCATCCAGGCCAGCGTCGTTACCCGCTGTGGGACTTTGGCGGGTACACGAGCGTGACCACCGATCCCGTCGTCGACTTGCCTACGGGCCGCGCCGGCTTCCGCCTCTATGCCGACAGCATTCACTTCAAGACCGAAGTCGGCTACATGTTCATGGACCGGATCTTCCAGACCGAAGGTGCCCAGAAACTCCCTGTCGATTTCGGCGTGCTTGTCGCCGGTACCACCGTCGAGGAGCACCTCTCGGGGATGGCGCGCGCGCAACAGCGCTATGCCTCGGCGAATGTGGAAGACATTGCCGCCATCGAGCGGATGCTCGAAAGCCTTGGCCGCCGCGAGGCCGCCTCGCGATGATTGAATCCTGGTCGCGCCTTTCGTGGATCCGCCACGCTTTGGAAGCGCTGGTGGTCGGCGCAGCGTGTCTCTCATTGGCCCCGTTGGACACCCGCACGGTCTTTACAGCGGCATCCGACTACGTTCGAACGACTGCGTTTGGAACCTACGACAAGATCGTGTTCTCTCAGGTACATCGCCGGCCCTTTGAGATGTGTCCGGGGGTCGAGGTGCTGCATGCGCAATCGCTGCAGCGGGTCGAAGGCGCGATTGCAGGTATCGAGGCGAGCTCCCGGTTCGAGCCAGTCCGCTTGCTCCGCCTGGTCCGCTTGTTCAATCGCGAGGCCCAGACCTTTTATTCGTCTGAATGCGCGCAGGCCTGGACCTACTACTACTACTACGCGGAGTACCAGAGCTTCTTCATGAAAGTCGTCCCGATCATCTGGGTGATCGATGTACTTCACCGTTCAGAAATCTATCTGGTTGTTCTTGCAATCCTCGGATCATGGTTTGGGATTGTCTGCTTGTTCTGCATCACGAAGAGCCTGTCCAGGTCTTCGGTCATTGGGTTCGCCAGCCTGGCGATACTCTGGTTCAGCGTTTCGCCATCCGGTCCCAGCCTACAGTACACGGACTTCCGTCTGAACCTGTTCAATACCTTTGCGTTGGTCGGGATCGCCCAGTTCCTGTGCGACATGCCGCCGGTCAGGGGGTGGTTCCGCGCGTGGGCACTGGAAGGGTTGGCGGCGTTGGTCTTTGCGCTGTACGCGTTGCTGCTCATTTTTTTTCGTTTGCCTCCCACCAGACTCGACGCAATGGTCGTGATTGCCTCTGTGTTTGCCGTGGCAGCCGTCGGGCGCAATTGGGACATTTTCCGGCGCGCCGTGCTCCTCTTCGCGCTCGTCACCTCGGTGCAATGGCCGTATCAGCAGTTTTCCGCAAGCCTTCTCGGCCCCGTCAGCGCCGTGAACACGGCGGCCAGCGACGAGTTCAAGCTCGTCAACGTCGTGCAGTACGTCAACGAACGTCCGAGCCATTTCGGGAATTTCATTCTCGACTTCAACAACAGCTGGATCCACGACGGCGATTACTACCTGCGTCAACTGTCGCCGACGTACGCGTTTCATCACGGGTATCCGCCCTGGGGCCGTCACTTTCTGATCGAAACACTTTTTCGACATCCGACTGAGCTGCCGAACGCGTGGTGGAAACGTTTCGCCGTTCAGATCGTGTTTCACAAAGATCTGTCGTACGGGATCTATGGCGGACACGCGACGCTCGGGACAGCGGTGGTGTGGTTGGCGTTAGGCGTCGGGTTCATCGTGCTGCTCGGCGGCCAGCGTTCGTCATCCGCGTGGCCATTGATCGGCCTCATCTTCTGGGAGATCTTTGGTCTGCACACGTTGCTCGCCCTGATGCACGTCCACAACATGTATCTGCTCAAGGGCCTTCCGCTGCTCTGGTGCACGCTGCCGTGCCTCGCCGTCGTGGCCGTGCGCGGCGCGCCGGCGTGGCTGCGCCCTTCTTCCCAAACGTGGACGGCCTGGCGATTGCCGCGGGGGCGCCGGCTGGCGCCGCTGGCTGCAGCGGCCGCCGTGCTGCTCGTGGCGGGCGCCTGGGTCGTTCGTGAGTTCCGGAAAGAAGTCCATGTCACGCACATCTGGCGAGCCGTTCATGCCGGTCTGATCGACCGCGCGGCGTTCCGCACGCCGACCGAGCTCGCCCGCGAAATAGAGGCTCTTCGCGCCCTGGGCGGGGAGGCGCCCGGGACGGTGAGCATGTATGGCGCGTGGGCGCTCTTCGGCTATCTCGAGCGCCTCGGCTCCTATACGGCGCTCACCGGCCAGCCGATCAGCGCCTATTCGGTGAAGCAGTTGATGTTTCAGTACTACAAACGCGCACTGGTCGAAGGGCCGGAGAACCCGCACTTCTACAGCTACGCCCGGTACTTCGGGGATCCTGCTTGGCCGATCGTTTTCGAAGAAGCCCTCCGCCGATTTCCCGAACATCCCTACGGGGTGATGATGACATGGGCTCTCTTGTCCGAGGTCCCAACCCTCGACCGCAAGGCGCGAGACCACTACCGGTCTTTCTACGACGAATCGGTCCGCGCGCAACTGCGAGCGTCCGAGTCGTTTCGTCCGGGGCTTCGAGCCGTACCGAGCCTTACCGCGAAGGGCCCGGTCGTCGCGACGGCTGAAGGAATGCTGACAAGTCTGCTTCCCGGTGAAATTCTCTCAGTCGAGCCGTTCAAAACCTTCAGCACGGATCGCTTGAGCATCGGTGTGTTTCTGCGAGTGACCGAGGGGCAGCTGACGGGGCAACTCCTTGATGCGCGCGGAGCGCGGCTGGCCGATCTTCCAGTGATGTCGCCAAGTGATGATGTCGCCTACCGCGCATGGCACTTCGAGAACCTTGGCGGCAATCCTCCCTCACGCGTGAACTCACAGGCCCGACTCGCGTTGGTGGGTGGACCGCAGGGCGCGCGGTTCGTGATTCGGGACCTGTATCCGCTCGTCGAGAATCCACGATGGTTTCGTTGAGTCCGGGCTGAGGAGGAAACGGATGTCGCCGATCGGTGTCGCCGTCGTGGGCTGCGGATACTGGGGGCCGAACCTGTTGCGCAACTTTGCCGCCGAGCCGCGCGCGCAGGTCCGGTGGATCTGCGATCTGGACGAGGGGAAACTGGAGAGCCTGCGGTTGCGCTACCCTTCCGTGCGTACGACCACGCGCTACGAGGACGTTCTGTCGGATCAGGGTGTCCATGCGATCGTTGTTGCGACGCCGGTGCGCACGCATCATCGTCTGGCGCGGTTGGCCCTCCAGTCGGGAAAACACGTGCTGGTCGAGAAACCGCTCGCCGATCAAGTGACGCTGGCCGAGGATCTGGTCGAACAGGCGGAGCGGCACGACCGGATCCTGATGGTCGACCACACGTTCGTGTATACGGGCGCGGTCCGCCACCTCAAGAAGCTGTGCGAAGAGGGCTTGTTTGGCACGCTCTGGTACGTCGACAGCGTGCGCATCAACCTCGGGCTGTTCCAGCGCGACGTCAACGTTGTGTGGGATCTGGCTCCGCACGATCTCTCGATCGTGACCCATCTGCTGGGCAAGGATCCGGTCACGGTGCAGGCGACTGGTGCCTCTCATACCGGCAACGGCACCGAGGACGTGGCGTACCTGCATCTCGACTTCGACAACGAGCTGATTGCGCACTTTCACGTCAACTGGCTCAGCCCGGTCAAGGTGCGCCAGATGTTCCTTGGCGGTAGCGAACGCATGGTCATCTTCAACGACATCGAACCGTCGGAGAAGCTCCGGATTTACGACAAGGGCATCGAGGTCAAGGCGGACAATCGCGAGGGGATCTACAAGCTGCAGGTGGGCTATCGCAGTGGCGATATGTGGGCCCCGGCGCTGGACGGGACAGAAGCCCTGACGGTGGAGGTCAGGCACTTCCTCGATTGCATCGAGCGTGGTGAGAAGCCGATGACCGACGGCAAGGCCGGGCTTCGCGTGGTGAGGATTCTGGAGGCGGCCCAGATGAGCATCAAGGCCGGCGGAAAGCGAGTGGCGCTGTGAATGACGCGACGTTCCAACGCATCGCACTGACGTCAAGCGCGGGCAGAACGTCACCATCTACGACTTTGTCAATCTCTATGGCTGCGAGCTGGGCGACGGCACCAAGATCGGCACCTTCGTCGAAATTCAAAAGGGGGCGCGGATTGGGCGCAACTGCAAGACCTCGAGCCAGTCATTCATTTGCGAGGGGGTTTCCATCGAGGATGATGTCTTTGTCGGGCATCATGTGGTCTTCACCAACGATCGGTATCCACGCGCCACGAGGGACGGGCGACTGCAAACCGAGGACGATTGGCAGGTCGTGGTGACGGCTGTCCGGCGCGGCGCCTCTATCGGGTCCGGCGCGGTCATACTCTGTGGCGTTACCATCGGCGAAGACGCGATCGTCGGAGCGGGAAGCGTCGTAACCCGTGACGTGGCCGCCGGCACGATCGTGGCGGGCAATCCAGCCCGCACCATTCGGAAAGCGGTGGTTCTGAATCATGAGCACGACGTGTGTCGTCGTCCCGTTCTTGGATTTGAAGAGCCAGTACGCGGCGATCTCACACGATGTCCGTCAGGCGATGCAGGACGTGATCGAGCGATGCGCATTTGCTTCCGGCCCCGCGGTCGAGGCGTTCGAGGGTGGGTTTGCCAGATACTGCGGCGTGCAGCACTGTGCCGGGGTGAATTCCGGCACCGGCGCACTGCATCTGGCGCTGCTGGCCTGTGGCGTCGGCCCGGGCGACGAAGTCATCACTGTCCCGATGACATTCATCGCCACGACCTGGGCAATCTCGTACGTCGGCGCGCGTCCTGTGTTCGTCGACATCGAACCGCGGACGTGCACCATCGACCCGAATCAAATCGAACGCGCCATCACGTCCCGGACGCGCGCTCTTGCCCCGAGAGTGCCTGAGTCTGCCAATCTATGCCGAACTGAGTGAAGGACAACTCTCGCACGTTGCGCAGGCCATCTATAGAGCTCTTGATCGGATCTGAGCAAAATTGAACATGGAATTGACAAATCGCCTCGTATTGGTGACGGGCGGGGCTGGATTCATTGGATCGCATCTGGTTGAAGCGTTGCTGAACGCCGGCGCGCGAGTGCGAGTCCTGGATAACTTCATCAATGGAAGGATGGAAAACCTTCCGCCGCTCTTTTACCGTTACCCTTTACAAGTGATTGCCGGAGATGTCCGGGACGGTCCGGCGCTCACCGAAGCGTGTAAAGGTGTGGCGGTGGTCTTTCATTTGGCGTGCCTGGGAGTTCGACACTCCATTCACTCACCAAAAGAAAACCATGAGGTCAATGCCCTTGGTACGTTGCGGACTCTCGCGGCGGCCCGGGCCTCTGGCGTCGCACGGTTCGTCTACGTTTCGAGCTCGGAAGTCTACGGGACGGCCTTGAGGGTCCCGATGGATGAAAGCCACACGACCTTTCCCCGAACTGTCTACGGCGCGTCGAAACTGGCCGGCGAAGCCTATGCCAGAGCCTATTACCATACCTATGATTTTCCTATAGTCATTGTTCGGCCGTTCAACGCCTATGGCCCGCGCTGTCACCACGAAGGAGATTCAGGCGAGGTGATCCCGAAGTTCGTCTTACGCGCGCTGGCTGGACGCCCCCCGATCATTTTCGGGGATGGATCGCAGCGGCGCGATTTCACGTTTGTCAAAGACACTGCGCGCGGCATCTTACTGGCTGCGAACTCGGAAGCGGCCTTAGGCGAAACCGTCAACCTAGCGAGCGGTTGTGAGGTTTCCATCGGCGCTTTAGCCGAACTGGTCCTGCGTCTGACCGGGCGCACTGACCTGCGTCCTCAGTACGCTCCACCACGCCCAGGGGATGTGCAGCGACTCTTCGCGGACGTGGAATATGCCGCAGATCTGCTGCGTTTCCGCCCTTCTACCCCATTCGAAATCGGACTTCAGAACCTGATCGCCTGGTATCAGTCTCTCGGACGCCGCCCTGAAGAACTGCTGGAAGAGGAGCAGGTCTCCAACTGGATCCCTCAGGAGTTCGAAAGATGACTAACCTGCGCGTACCATTCGCCCGTCCCTCGATGGGCGAGGAAGAAGCTGCTGCTGTACGAGACGTCATCCTTTCCGGGTGGATTACTCAGGGGCCAAAAGTCGCCGAGTTCGAGCGGCTCTTCGCCTCGTACGTTGGGGCTCCATACGCCTGTGCTGTATCGAATTGCACGACAGCCTTGCATCTCGCGCTGCTGCTCGTTGGCGTCCAGCCAGGCGATGAAGTGGTCACGGTCAGCCATTCGTTCATTGCGACGGCAAATGCGGTGCGCTATTGCGGCGCCGAGCCGGTCTTCATAGACATTGACCCGGCCACCTACAACATCGACGCGTCTCTCATTGAAGCCGCGATTACACCGCGAACGCGCGCAATCATGCCAGTGCATCAGATGGGGATGCCCTGTGATATGCACGCCATTCTGCACATCGCACGACGTCACCACCTGCCAGTCGTTGAAGACGCGGCCTGCGCACTCGGCAGCGAGATAGACCCGGGGGAAGGTTCCTGCGAGCGCATCGGCAAACCTCATGGCGACATCGCCTGCTTCTCATTTCATCCCCGCAAGCTGATCTCCACGGGGGACGGCGGCATGCTGACGTACCGTAGCACCGAGTGGGATGCGAAGCTGCGCATGCTGCGGCAGCATGGCATGTCCTTGTCGGATGTGGCGCGTCACGGTGCGCGCGAGATCGTCTTCGAAGAGTATCCCGTGGTTGGCTACAACTACAGAATGACCGATTTGCAGGCCGCTGTTGGCTGCGTGCAGATGAATCGAGTCGCCGGTATCCTCCGGAGCCGGCGCGAGCTCGCCGGCCGGTACCTGACGGCGCTGGCAGAGCATCCGTATCTCGTCCTCCCGCAGCAGCCAGCCTACGCCGTCACGAACTGGCAGAGTTTCCCCGTCCGGGTGCGGCCTGACAGTCCCGTGAGTCGCGATCAATGCATGCAACGGCTGCTCGACGCCGGCATTGCGACGCGCCGGGGAATCATGAACGCGCATCGCGAAGCGGGGTACCGCTGCGATCCGCTGTCCCGGCCCATGCTGACGCAGAGCGAGGCTGCTCAGGACGAGTGCATGTTGTTGCCGCTGTGTCCCGACATGAGCATCCAACAGGTCGACCTCGTCGTGTCCGGGCTCTTCGAGATCCTTTTGGGCGTGTCGCACGTGCCAGAGAAGCGGCAGGCAATGTGACTGACCTCTTCGCCGAACAGATCCCCTTCATGAAGCCCTGGCTCGGCGACGAAGAAGCCGACGCGATTCGCGACGTGGTGAAATCGGGCTGGATATGTACCGGGCCGAAGGTGGCTCAGTTCGAGGGTGAGCTGTCCGCGCTTGTCGGGGCGAAGCACGGCGTCGCGACGAACGCGGCGACGAGTGCGCTTCACCTGGCGTTGCAGGTCAACGGTCTGCAGCAGGGTGACGAAGTGATTCTGCCGTCGTTCACATGCATGGCGAATGCGAACGCCGTCATCATCGCCGGTGGCGTCCCGAGGTTTGCCGACATCGAGCGGGACACCTACAACCTCGAGCCGCGATCGGTCGAGGAGCGGATCACGGAGAAAACGCGCGCGATCATGATGGTCGATCAGATTGGTCTGCCGGCCAACCTTGACGCGTTCAAGGCGCTGGCGAAGAAGCACAATCTCATTCTCGTCGAAGATGCGGCCACGGCACTCGGCTCGAAATACAAGGAGACATTCGTCGGCGGGCACGGCGTGACGGCCTGTTACAGCTTTCACCCGCGCAAGCTGATCACGACCGGCGAAGGTGGAATGATGATGACCGGCGATGCCGCGTTCGCCGACCGTGCGCGCGTGCTCCGGTCCGCTGGAGCGTCGATCTCGGACCTGAAGCGCCATCAGGCAAAAGGCGCGCTGTTCCAGGAGTATGCCGAATCCGGGTACAACTACCGGATGACCGACATGCAGGCCGCGATGGGGCTCGTACAGCTCGCGAAGTTTGACGCGATCGTCGGCCAGCGAGCGGAGCAGGCGAGGCTCTACGACGACCTGCTTGCCGCCGTGGACGAGATTGCGCCGCCGTACGTGCCTTCGTACGCGACGCATGCCTACACATCGTATTGCGTGCGTGTTCGCCCGAGCGCGAGGGTTGGCGCTGACGACATCGTGCGGCGCATGGCGGACCGCAACGTGTCGTGCCGGCGCGGCATTCAACCGCTCCATTGTGAACCGTACTTCCAACACACCATGAACGGGCTCGTGCTGCCCGAGACCGAGCTCGCAGCAAAGGAGACGCTGTTCCTCCCGATCTTTCCGGGCCTCACCGACGGACAACAGCGAGCCGTGATCGAGGCGCTCAAGCGCAGTGTCATTCCGTGACGGCTGACCGTTCGCGAAGCGATGTCCGGATCATCGTCGGCGCGGGGGGACAGGGTCGCGTGGTCCTCGATGTGTGGCGCTCGGAGATCCCGGCTGCATTGTTCTGCTTCCTGGACGATGCGGAGACGGTACGGGGCACACAGATCCTTGGCGCCGGCGTCGTGGGACCGACGTCCCGGCTCGCTGATCTGGAGGGAGAGGCGATCCTGGCGATTGGCAACAACGACGTTCGCCTCGCGTTCGCCCGCACGTGGAAGGGGCGAACATGGGGGCGCGTCACGCACCCGTCGGCGGTGATTCTCGCGTCGGCAACGGTCGGAGAAGGGACCGTGGTCTTTGCCGGCGCGATCGTCAACGCTGGTGCACGTGTCGGCCGTCATGTGATCGTGAATACCGGGAGCATCGTCGAGCACGATTGTCACATTGAAGATGGCGCGTCGCTGGGTCCAGGCGTATGCATGGCCGGCCGCGTGACGGTCGGCCGCGGCGCCTTTCTCTCCGCGGGAGTGACCGTTGCGCCCCGCGTGACGATTGGCGCCGGGACAATCGTTGGCGCTGGCTCGGTGGTGACCAGGGATCTGCCGCCGAGCGTTCTTGCCTACGGCGTTCCGGCGCGCATTGCCAGACCGATCGATTCGACATTCGACTGGGAACGCCTTCTCTAACCAGACCTGATCGAGTCCAAGCCTTCTCTGTGGCCGCGCGCTATCCCGCTCTTCGTCTCTCGGTCGTCTTTCCCGCGTACAACGAAGAAGGGAATATCGAGCGAACGATCCGCCGGTCCGTTGAGTCACTCCGGCGGATGGTCGGGGCGTTCGAGATCCTGCTCATCGACGACTGCAGCAAAGACAGGACGCCGGCGCTCGCGGCGGCGCTCGCGCGCACGTTCCCGGAAGTGGCGCATCTCAAGAACGAGACGAACCTCCGCCAGGGAGGTGTGCTGCGGAAGGGTTTTGCTCTGGCGAAATACGAGTACGTCACGCACAACGCCATGGACTACCCCTTTGATTTCGAGAATCTGCCGCTGCTCCTCGAACACTTTCCACGCGCCGATATCGTCGTCGCAGCTCGCAAGATGTATCCGGGAACGACTGCTCAGCGACGGTTCGTCTCATGGGCGAACCGCACGCTCCTGGATGTTCTGTTTGGGGCGCACCTTCGCGACTACAACTTCATTCAGGTCTACAAGAAGGGAGTCCTTCTCACGCAACCGGCGCTCTCCGACGCGACGCCGTTCGTGACGCCTGAGATCATCATCCGCGCGCACAAGAAGGGCCTCTGTGTCGTCGAAGTCGAAGTCGATTACCACCCTCGCGAAGTCGGGCAGCCATCTTCGGCGAACATAAAAAACATTCGCCGCGCGATTTCCGACATGGCGCACCTCTGGCTGGAGCTTCGCCGCGAGTGAGTTCCGGCCCGGTTCCTGGGATGGTCGCTGACTCTCCACAGGCTCGACGTTACATGTTCACCATGGCGATCATAGTGCTCGCGCTGTTGGGCGCCATCCCGACCTTGAACATCGTGATGGACCCGCTCGGGTACGCGCGCGCGGCCGGCTGGCGGCTGGGTACATTCGGAAGCGCGCGCCTCGCTTTTTTTCTGACGCGCTCCAACCTGCTGTCGGTCCTCGCGCTGGCAGGCGTGGCGAGCATCGACCGGGGAATCGCGCCCTGGTTCCCGCAGGAGATTCTGATTGCGTGGTACGGCTTTTCGACGGCCTGGCTGATCGCTGTTCTGGCGCGGGAGCGGGCCCGCTGCCGCTCGACATGGGCGATCCTGGTTGTCACACTGTCGATCAATCTGCTCGCCTACCTTATCATCGTCCACTCGGCGGCGTTTCTCACGGTGACGGTCCTCCAGCTATTGTGTGGGCTCACCGTCGCTTCACGGCCGAGTCGCGAGAAATCGGTTGGTGTCTTGCCGTGGCGGCGATCGTGTTGTGGGGCTTGTACGACTGCTCGCGGTTTGCGAAGCGGCAACTCGCCGGAGTCAGCGCGCTGAACTTCGCCAGTTCCGTGTCGTTCGGCGATTTCGCGTTGACCTCCGGCTTCTGGACGGAGCGGCCGAATCCATGGTCTACGCGCTGGGCGATTCCGGCGTCTACGCTGCATCGTCTGCCGAGCCGCTGATACGGGACTCGGCGCCACTGACGTATGAGTATCAGGGCTTCTCGCTCGCGGGTCGCCAACTTCTGGGACAGATGCTCGTCCACCATCCCGTTCTCTACCTGGTCATGCACAGAGTGCAGCTCGTTCCTGCGGTCCGTCGTTGCCGGGCGATGAATGGACGTTCGATCGCAATCGCGCTCGTCGCCTCCGTTGTCCTTGGACAGTATTTCATACGTGGTTTCAGGCAGGAATTGGCGGTCTTCGACGTCTGGTATCAGCCGTGGCCCGGCATGTACACGACCCATCCGATCAAGGAATCGCTGCTCCCGCGGATCATTCCCTGGCAATCGGAGCCCGGCGTTGACGTCGTCGTGGCCACGCCGGCCGACGTGGCGCGATGCCTCAGCGAAGGAACGTTCGACCACGCGTTCCACGTCGCCTCGCTGTTCTGTCGGTCCAGACCGGCTACATCAAGCTATGACGCAACGGGACGTTGATATCTGCATCATCGGCGGTGCCGGCCATGTCGGACTGCCGCTGGCGCTCGTGTTCGCGGCTGCCGGACAGCGCGTCATCATCTACGATCTGAACGCCGACGCGCTGAAGCAGATCGCCGGCGGCACGATGCCGTTCATCGAGTACGGCGCCGAGCCGCTCCTGCAGGCGGCGCTGCGCGATCAGCGGCTGCTGTTTTCGTCGGACCCGCGCGACATGGCACGCGCGAAGCACATCATTGTCGCCGTCGGCACGCCGGTCGACGAGTATCTCAATCCAAAGCTTCGGGCGCTGATCGATCTGTTCAAGGCGATCAAGCCGAATCTCGATCCAGACCAGACGATCATCATCAGGAGCACGGTCTTCCCGCGGACGTGCCGCTTCGTGCTGCGTGCGCTGAACGAAGACGGCCACAACTGGCATGTGGCGTATTGCCCGGAACGGATCGCGCAGGGACACGCGATTCGCGAGTTGAAGGACCTCCCTCAGATCGTCTCCGGATGTTCGGAGGAAGCGGTTCGCCGGGCGACGGAACTGTTTTCGCTGATTGCCCCCCAGGTGATCACGCTCGAAGTCGAGGAAGCGGAGCTGGCGAAGTTGTTTTCGAACGCCTGGCGCTATATTCAGTTCGCCGCCGCGAACCAGTTCTATATGGTCGCCGAGAGCATCGGGCTCGATTTCACCCGCGTGCGACAGGCGATGGTGGACGGGTACGGACGAGCGGCCAGCCTGCCCGGCGCCGGGTTCGCTGCCGGACCCTGTCTGCTCAAGGACACGATGCAGCTGGCGGCCTTCAACAACAACAGCTTCACCCTTGGACACGCGGCGATGGCCATCAACGAAGGGCTTCCCAATTACCTCGTGGACAGCCTCAGCCGACGGCACAAGCTGTCGGAGATGCGGGTCGGGATCCTCGGGATGGCGTTCAAGGCCGACATAGACGACATTCGCGATTCGCTGTCGTACAAGCTCGGCAAGGTCCTGCGGTTTCAGGGCGCACAGGTCTTGTACTCCGACGAGTTCGCGAAAGATCCGACCTTCATCACGAAGGAACAGCTCGTCGCCTCGAGCGACGTGGTCATCGTCGGCGTGCCGCACTCGGCCTATAAAACGCTGGTCGTCCCCGACGGCGTCGATGTCGTCGACCTGTGGGGTGTTCTGCCGATCAACTCGCCATGAAATCGGGCGACACATCAGGGCCCCGAATTGCCAGTCGTGAAGCGGTCCTGACCACCGCGTTTTTTCGTGTGATTGGGAAGCGCCTCGACGGGCAGCCGAGCGGCGAGCCGTACTACTCGCTCGATATGCTCGACTACGTCTCGGTGGTCGCGACCACGGGGGACGGATCGTTCGTACTGGTTCGGCAATTCCGTCCCGCGGTCGAGGCCGTTACACTGGAGCTTCCGGCTGGCCACGTGGAACTGGGACAGGATCCCGAGGATGCGGCGCGGGTCGAGCTCGCCGAAGAGACAGGCTACACGGCGGCGCGTCTGCATTCGGTGGGCTGTCTGAAGCCCGACACCGGCCGATTGGCCAACCGGATGTGGGTGTATTTCACGGAGGCGTCCAAGGGCACGGGCACATGGGAACAGGAGCCCGGGGTTGACGTCGTCGTGGCCACCGCCGCCGAACTCGCGCGATGGATGAGCGAAGGAACATTCGATCACGCGCTCCATGTGGCGGCGATCTTCTTGTCGGTCCGGGCCGGGTACATCACGCTGTGACAGGCGCATGACGCCGCTCGTGTCGCCGAACGTGAGGATTCGGCATCCCGACCTGTTCGAGATCGGGGAGCACTCGATCGTCGATGACTTCTGCTATTTCTCCACGCGCGTGCGGATCGGCGTGTGTTCGCACATCGCGTCGGGCTGTTCGATAGCGGGCGGCCGAGCGCGTCAGTTCACGCTCGGTGACTACTGCAGCCTGTCGTCGGGCGTCAAGATCTGGTGCACGAGCGACGACTTCGTCAACGACGTCGTCGCCATTCTCCCGGACGGTGTCGGACCGATCAAGGAACATCTCATCGAGGGCGATGTGAGCCTGGCCGACTGCACGGCGGTCGGCTCCAACAGCGTCGTGATGCCGGGCAATGACATCCCCGAAGGCACTGTGATCGGCGCGCTGAGTTTTGTGCCGGCGCGGTTTCGTTTTGAGCCCTGGTCCGTCTATGCTGGCGTGCCGATTCGGCTCATCGGCCGGCGCAACCATGAAGCTGTCACGGCGCAGGTCAGGCTGATCGAGCGGAGGCTCGAAGCATTGAGGCACAAAGCATGATCACGACCAAGACCACAATCCCCTGGTGGCGGCCGGAGACCGGCGCCGAAGAACGAGAGATGGTGCTCCGCGTCCTCGACAGCAACTACCTCAACGACGGCGACGTCACCACCGAGTTCGAACGGCGGATGGCCGCGAGGCTCGGCGCGAGGCACGCGGTTGCCGTCACCAGCGGCACGACGGCGATATTCCTGGCGCTCGTCGCGGCCGGCGTGGCGGCCGGCGACGAGGTGATCGTGCCCGATCTCACCTTCATCGCCACCGCCAACGCCGCTACTCTTACGGGCGCGACCCCCGTGTTGGTTGACGTCGATCCCGGGACGCTGAACATGGCACCGGACGCATTCGCGGGCGCGATCACCGGGCGAACGAAGGCCGTCGTGCCCGTCCATGTCAGTGGCCGTGCGGCGCCCCTGGAGCATATTCTGCCGCTTGCGCGGGATCGCGGCGTCGTGGTCATTGAGGACGCCGCCGAAGCGCTCTTCTCCAGTCATGCCGGGCGGTACCTCGGGACGTTCGGACGGGCAGGCTGCTTTTCGTTCTCTCCGAACAAGACGATCACCACTGGCCAGGGCGGGCTCGTCGTCACCGACGACGAGTCGCTGGCGGTTCGGTTGCGACAGCTGAAAGATCAGGGGCGTCCGGTCCGCGGCACAGGCGGTAACGACGTGCACGCGAGCATCGGGTTCAATTTCAAGCTGACCAATCTGCAATCGGCGGTGGGCATTGCCCAACTCGATCGACTCGACTCGCGCGCGGATCGTCTGAAGAAGATCTATCGTGGCTATCGCGACGGCCTCGCTGGCGTCGGCCAGATTCGCGTGCTGCCGTTCGCCGTGGACCGCGGGGAATCTCCGCAATGGGTGGACGTGCTCGCGACCGACCGTGACCGGCTCGTCGCGTTCCTGCTCGAACACGACATGCATTGCCGTCCGTTCTGGTACCCGCTTCACACCCAGCGTCCGTATCGCCGGCCGGATGCCGATTTCCCGAACGCCATGAGCGTGGCAGATCGGGCACTCTGGCTGCCCTCCGCGCTGTCGCTGTCCGACGACGACGTGTCGGCCGTGTGCACCCGAATCCGGCAGTACTATCAGCGCTGACGCCTTGTGAGCCGCGACGCCGATACAGTCCTCACCATCCTCATGCCCGTGAGGAACGAGGGCCTCAACCTCAAGATCATGTTGAAGATCCTGAAGGCTGTGGTCGACGTTCCCCACGAGGTGCTCGTGGTCTTCGATCAGGAAGGCGATGAAAGCCTCGTGGTCGTGGGCGGGATGTCGCCGGAGTATCGGCGCGTGCGCGCCGTTCACAACCGCCTCGGCCGCGGCATTCTCAACGCGCTGCGCACCGGCGTCGCCGAGGCGAGAGGCAAGTACGTGTTGATCTTTGCCGCGGATGAAGTCGGCCCCGTGCTCGCCATCGACGACATGATTGAGCTGATGGAACAGGGCTGCGATTTCGTCAGCTGCACCCGGTACGCGCACGGCGGCCGGCGGCTCGGGGGATCGTGGATCGGCGGTATCCTCTCGCGGATTGCGAACCGCATGTTCTGCCGGCTCTCGGGGTGCCAGCTCACGGATGCGACGACCGGCATCAAGATGTTCCGGCCGGAGTTGTTCGATCGGCTCCATCTCGAGGCTCGACCCATCGGTTGGGCGGTGGCGTTCGAGATGGGCATCAAGGCACAGCTCGCCGGGCTCACACTGGGCGAAGTGCCGATCGTGTCGATCGACCGGTTGTACGGCGGGAAATCGACGTTCGTGCTCGGTCCGTGGGTGGCGGAATACCTGCGCTGGTTCATGTGGGGGCTGCGTCAATCGTTCCGATCGCGCTCATCCCGCACCACTACAGTCCGGGTCCGTATCCCGTCGGCGACGGCGATGGGTGGAAAGGTCAGGATGTGAGCGTGCCGTTTCTATTGGTGACAGGCGGTACAGGGTTTCTGGGATCCGCGCTGGTCAGGCGCCTCGTCGGAGAAGGGAAGCGCGTGCGCGTTCTCGACAACAATTCGCGCGGCCGCGCGTCGCGCCTGCAGGATCTCCAGGGGCGATTCGAGTACGTCGAGGGCGACATCCGGGATCCGGCGGCGGTCGACCGCGCCTGTGCGGGCATCGATATCGTATGCCACCTGGCGTTCGTGAACGGCACGGAATTCTTCTATACGAAGCCCGACCTGGTCCTCGATGTCGCATTGAAGGGGATCACGAACGTGCTCGAATCGAGCATCCGTCATCGCGTTCCCGAGCTGATGGTGATGTCGAGCTCCGAGGTGTACCAGGAGCCGAAGGTCGTGCCGACCGATGAAAGCGTCGCTTTGTCGATTCCCGATCCGCTGAATCCACGGTATTCGTACGCGGCAGGGAAGATCATCAGCGAGATCGTCGCGCTGAACTACGGCCGGGACCACTTCAAGCGCGTGACGATCGTGCGGCCGCACAACGTCTATGGGCCCGACATGGGACAGGAGCATGTCATTCCGCAGTTCGTGGCTCGTCTGAAAGCTCTGCAGCAGCATCCGTCCGATCCGATTCCGTTCACCATTCAAGGCACCGGTCGTCAGACGCGTTCGTTCGTCTTCGTGGACGACTTCATCGACGGCGTGATGATCGTCCTCGAGCGGGGCGAGCACCGCGGCATCTATCACGTGGGGACGTTCGAGGAGGTCGCGATCGAGTCGGTCGCCGCGATCGTGGCGGAACACTTCGGCCGGCCGATCCAGATCGTGCCCGGACCGCCGGCGGACGGCGGGACGAACCGCCGGTGTCCGGATATCACCAAAATGCTGAAGCTCGGTTACCAACCGAGATTCTCACTGCGAGAGGCGTTGCCGGGCGTGGTTCGCTGGTACGATGAGCACTCGCATGTCCCCGCCGACGAGCGGGTCGTCCAACGCTGAGGGGGCTCAGTGTCTCAACAGCTTGCGCGCGCGGCAGGAACCGGCGGCAGTGTCGTCGTCGATCAGTGTCAGGTCTGCGGGAAGAGGGATCTCGAGTCGGTCCTGTTTCTCGGCTATCTGCCCCCAGTCAACCAGATGCGAACGATCGGAGAGCGCCCGCACGAGCAACCCTCCTATCCGGCCGAGGTCCTGCACTGTTCGAAATGCCAGCTCGTGCAAATCGGGCTGATCGTCGATCCCGCGATTCTGTTTCCGCCGGAGTATCCGTACACCAGCGGGACAACCCGCATTCTTCGTGAGAACTTTGCCGAGCTCGAGCGAGAGTCGACGCTGCTGCTGAACCTCACCGGCAAGGAGCTCGTCGTGGACATTGGTTCGAACGACGGCACCCTGCTGCAGAACTTCCATGCGGCCGGGCATCCGGTCTGCGGCGTCGAGCCCACATTGATGGCGAACCTCGCCAACCAGCGTGGCATTCGCTCGATCATGAGTTTCTTCGGCCCGGAAGCGGCCGCACGTGTGGTCGATGAATGCGGAAAGGCCGGTGTCGTCACCGCGACCAATGTATTCGCACACATCGAGGGCATCCACGATATCGTGAAAAGCGTCCTCGCCCTGCTCGCAGACGATGGGGTCTTCATCACCGAGTCGCACTACCTGATAGCGCTGATCGAGACGCTCCAGTACGACACGATTTACCACGAGCATCTCCGCCATTACTCGCTCGAGAGCATGCAGTTCCTCCTGAACATGCATGGCCTCGAGGTGATTCACACGAAGCGGATCCCGACGCACGGCGGCTCCATCAGGGTCTATGCGGCGCGCCGCGGTGCGCGAAAGGTCATGCCGACAGTCCAGCAGGTCTTCGCGGAAGAACGCGCCGGCGGGCCGGTTTCAGACCGGTTGAAGGCATTCAAGCGTCATGTCGCCATGTCGAAAGTGCAACTGCACGCGCTCTTGAAGGATCTGCTCGGGCGCGGCAGCCACATCTACGGAGTGGGCGCGCCATCGCGTGCGAGCACCCTGATCAGTTATGTCGGCCTCGACCGGGAGATTCTCGACTGTGTGGTCGAGGTGAAGGACTCGTACAAGGTTGGCAAGTACATGCCCGGAACCCTCGTGCCGGTCGTGGACGAGGCGCGTCTCTTCGAGGACCAGCCGGAGTTTGCGCTGTTGCTGTCCTGGCACATCGCCGACGAGCTGATCCCCAAACTTCGTCAACGAGGCTTCAAGGGACAGTACCTCGTCCCGCTGCCTGAACCGCACATCGTCAGCGCCATTTGAGCGGCAGTAGCACCACGCCATCGGATTCCCCGAGCCAATGCTCCCCGAGGCGACTCGGTCCCTCATCCTGGAGGGGACACGGACGCCAGGAGCGTCCATCGATCAGGGCGATGCCGCACCGGTTCATGTGCCTGTGATATGCCTGAGATCAGATGTCGTCGACGAATGAGGCGCTGACGAACGCATCCTGAAGCGAACCGGGTGATCGCCGTTTCGGTCGTTGTTCCTGTCTTGAACGAAGCCGGCAACATTCCCGAGTTGGCACACGCGCTGGTACGCGTGCTCGACGACTTGTGTCAGCGAGAGGGTCTTCCCGAGGATGCGTTCGAGATCATTTTCGTGGACGACGGCAGCGTGTATGCGTCGTGGAAGCTGATTGAGGCGCACTTTCTCCGTCCTTTTTCCCGCGATGGCTGCGGTGCGGCTCCTCGCTAAGTGGCGGGGCGGCTCGTACGACAGCGCCGGGGAGTTCAAGATCGGGCCGCTCAACTGGCTGTTCGCCAGGATCATGGATCTGGAACGCTGGACGATTCGTCACGGGATGCGTTGGCCGGTGGGCGGGTCCTTGATGCTGGTCGCCGGAAGTCGCTTGCATGAGTGATGTGAGCCCCTCTGACTCCTTCAAGGCGCTCATCCTCGAAGAACTTGCGCGACAGGGTCCTGGCTTTATCGGAGATGTCGATGTCGATCTGTATTTAGCCAAGCTCGGCGCGAGGGCCGAGATCCTGTCGGATTCGGCCGAGGGCCGATGCCGGGGCTTCGTCGCGTTCTACTGCAACGACCACGCGACGAAGCAGGCATTCATCACGCAGGTGATCGTGGACTCTCGCGACCGCCGGCTCGGCATCGGCCGGGCGCTCGTGGGGTGCGTACTTGACATGGCGAAGCGCCGCGGCTTCACG
>QHWF01000770.1 GCA_003222455.1 Acidobacteriota bacterium | reverse complement strand
CGCTGTCAAAACCGCCGCAGATACGACGCCTTGAGGAACAGCCCGCGCCTCGTCGTCTGATACGGACCGGCGCCGGTGATCCACTGATCGTTCCTGAACTCGCGCTGCTCGATGAGCGATCCGTAGCCCGCGTAGAACACCGTGCCCGGGTGCAGCTCGTACGACGCCAGAAAGTCGGTGAGCGTCTGATAGCGCGAGCTGTCGAACTGGATGATGGCGCGCAGAAAGAAATGATTCGTGAACTGATACGCCGTCTTCGTGTTGACAATGTGGACCGTGTAGACGCGCTCGCCGGTCGATTCGCGATCGAACGCGACGCGCTCGAAGTCCACCGACTCCGACAGGCGTCCGCTCGGCTGATACGTGACGCCGGTCGAGACGTCGCTCGCGCGGCCCTGATACGGTGAGACGGGATCGTAGAACGTGGCGTAGCCGGCATTCGCGTTCGCATAGAACCGGAGCCACCGGAACACCTGCGCGTTGCTCTGGATCCGCCAGCGCCGCGCCTTGAACCGCTGGCCGGCCCACGGCTCGTGACCCACGAGCTCGTCGAACCGGAAAAAGCCCTGGCGGGAGAAGAACAAGCGAATCCCGTCCACGGTGAACAGCTCGTCGCCGCGCTGGATGCGGTCGCGCGTCGCCTGGTTGAACGTGAACGGCTGAATGCGCCGCAGCCACGGCCACTTCTCCTTGTCGGGATAGAAGTTGTACTCCCCGTAAAGCCAGCCGTTCGTTTCACCGACGCGGTTGATAAACGCCGTGTCCATCTGGAACTCGCGATCGTAGTGCTCCAGGTGACTGCCGAAATTCCACGTGCGACTGCTGTACGAGTAGCCGGCCTGCCCTCCGAATCCGGCCCTGGACCCGGTGGAACCTGTCGTGCGGGGCGTGTCCGAGAACGATTCGAGCGCGAAGACGTTCACCGTCTGATTCGCCGTCGGCTTGAGCGACATGTCGGCGCCGACGACGCGATTGAATGTGCCGGCGAGCTCCATGTCGGTGGCGATCGCTCCGACGTAGCTGCCCGGCTTGATGCTGTAGGCACCCCGCGCGATGTTGAACGTCCGTGCCCGGCCGAACCCGATTTGATCGGTGGTGACCGATGGACCCGATTCCTCGTCCACGGCCGTCAGCGTCGCGAAGTTGAGCCGCCCGGTATTGCCGGTGATCTTTACGCCGACGCGCGGATCGACGATGTTGCGCGTGTTGACGGCGGAGTACAGGCTCTGATCGCCATTGAGCGTCCCGGCAAGCGTGAAGATGCCGGAGCCTTCCATGAAGAACGGGCGCTTTTCCGGATAGAAGACCGGAAAGCGCTGGTTCACCTGCACCTGGAACGCGTCGCTCTCCACCTGGCTGAAGTCGGGATTGACGGTCGCATCGAGCGTGATCGTCGGCGTCAAGCCGACCTTCGCACTGAGGCCCACGGCGCCTTTGCCGGTCGAATCCCAGCGGCCGGGCGCGTCCTTCTGCTGATTGGTCGAGAACGTCGCGGTCGGAATCAACTCGCGCGGCGGGCGCGCGTTCAACTCCGGAACGACGAGCAGCGCGTTCTTTTCGAACACCCATTTGCCCGGCTCGAGCGGCGGCCAGGCCACCGAGACGCCGATGCGGCTGACGCGGCGCCAGAACAGGATGCCCATGCGGAGATTCTGCCCGCCCTTGAACCGGATGCTCTGAAGCGGAAGACGAATCTCCACCGTGTAGCCGGTCTCGTTGACGCGGCCGGCGCTGTCCCAGATCCAGTCCGGCGCCGGGTCTTCGCCGCCGGCGATGCTGTTCAGCATGTCCATCTGGATGCCGCTCGGGTTCACCATCATGTGATACGACAGCTGGCCGGTCCCGAGCGAATCGAGGCTCAGTCCGACCCAGTCGTCGCTCCACACGTTGTCGCGCCGCGCGATCGACGTCTTGATGCCCGCCGGCTCGGGATCGTCGCACTTGAACGCGAAATAAAAATAATCATCGTCGTACGCCACCCACACGCTGGTGCGTTGAGGGATGCGATCGCCGTGTAACGGGTTGTACGAGAGCCAGTCGGTGGTCGTGACCGCCGGCTGGTTCCAGGCTTCGTCGTCCAGGATGCCGTCGACGGTCGGCGGACGAGACACGCGAAACGCGCGGACCTCAGGTCGAGCCTGAGGTTCCGGCTGGGGAGTTTGCGCGTGCAAAGATGTTGTAAACGCGATGTTGATGAGGATCGAGAAGGACAGACGACCGGCGCATGAAGGCACGATCGGGTTAGACGGGCGGAGACAGGATACCGTTCGGTTGCGGCTGGGCGCTTCGCTCCACGGTGCTGGTGCTTCGCGCTGTCGCGGCAAGGTGCTTCGCGCTGTCGCGGCAGGGTGCTGGGCGCGGGCAAGGTGCTTCGCGCTGTCCCGGCAGGGTGCTGGGCGCTTCGCGACAAGGTGCTGGGCGCTTCGCGGGCAAGGTGCTTCGCGGCAAGGTGCTGGGCGCTTTGCGGCAAGGTGCTTCGACATTGTCGCGGCAAGGTGCTTCGCACTGTCGCGGCAGGGTGCGTCGCGCTGTCGCTCCAGAGTGCCGTTCACTTCGCTCTAAGGTGCTTCGTGCCTTCGGCTCCAGAGTGCTCGGCGCTGTCGCGGCAGGGTGCTTAGCGCTGTCGCGGTAGGGGCTGGGCGCTTCGCTCCGCGGGGTGCTGCTCACCGGCGTCAGTTCGACGCTCTTCGTAAGCACGTTGCAGCGTCAGTTCGGAGCACCTCAAACCATACCCAGTTCCCAGCACGTTGCCGCGTCAGTTCCCAGCACGCTGGGGCGTCAGTTCCCAGCACGTTGCCGCGTCAGCTCCCAGCACGCTGCCGCGTCAGTTCCCAGCACGCTGCCGCGTCAGTTCCCAGCAAGCTGCCGCGTCAGTTCCCAGCACGCTGCCGCGTCAGTTCCCAGCACGCTGCCGCGTC
>QHWF01000769.1 GCA_003222455.1 Acidobacteriota bacterium | reverse complement strand
ACGCCGCCGGATCGGGCGCCGCCAGCGTGACGATTCCCTCGGCGATCGCGTCGAGCTCGTGCGACAGTTGTTCAGCCAGCAGGACGCCCACCGGCGCCGCGGCGAGCGCCGCCCGCGCGGCCTGGAGGTCGATCGTGAGGCGCCGCTGGATCGAGACGCGCATGTGCGCTCTGACGAAGTAATCCTGCAGATCCGTTGTCGAGGCGCCGGCGAGCGGTGAGCCGACGCGCACGGAATCGCCCGCGAACACTTCGATCTCATCCGAGAAGGTGTACGGCCCGTTCTGATCGACGACCAGCGCCACGTAGCGGCCATGCGTGTCGAGAAGGTCGGATTGATACCGAAACGCCGCGTAGCCAATCGCAGGCGGGGCCGCTTCGGCCCGCCGTGTGCCGGCGAGATCCGCCACCGGGAAAAAGTGCTGCCCATCGTCGCTCACCAGCACGAAGACGGATCGCGGCCATTCGACGCTGGCCTGGCCCGCCGCGGTGCTGTACGACACGCCGGAAATCGCCTGAACGCTTCGCAGGTCGATCACGATCGTCACCGGCGTCGCATTCGTCCAGCCGACGGTGGACGGTCGAAGCCAGATCGGATTCCAGGCGGTGTACGCGCCGTCGGTCAGCTGACGGTCGTCGCCGGTATCGGTGGTCAGTGGATAGTTCGGTCGAGGCGTCATCGTGTACTGACAGCCCCGGGCCACGTTCTGCGGCTGCGCCGACACGGCTTCCGTCATCAGACTCAACGCCAGTGCCGGGAGAAATATCGTTGCACCGCACCGGCGGCGTCGAATGATGCGCTCAGACGTCGTGTCCACCGTATCTGACGCACCATAGATCGGTTCGGGTCGGCGCCCGAGACTTTTCGGTGGCCGTGCGCGATTTTTCGATGATTGACCGCGAGAAAAGTCTTCCGCAAGAAACGGGACAGAGGCCGCCCAAGGGGTCAGAGCAAGGGGTCAGAGCGAGGGGTCAGAGCCGGGGTCAGAGCCAGATCGCTGGTCGGCGGCGCGACCCGATGATGAGTCGAAATACCACACCCGTAGGCCCAACATCGGACACGCAGGTGGCCGGAAGGCGCAGTTACGTCGCGTGGCGTGCAGGCAGGGCTCTTGCGTTCTGTCGGCGCATGACCACAACTGAGGAAACGACCAACGCGTTCACGGAAGTGCTCGATGCGGCAGGTGCCAAGCCGTGTGGGTTGTGCGGCAAACGGGCGGCCGTGCGCACCGAAGTGGCCGCGCCCGTGCAATCCGCCGGCGGCACCCTCGGGGCATGCCCTGATCGCGTTGACAACGCGACGTGGTTCTGCTTCGAGTGCGGCCATGAGGAATAGAACTTAGAACTTAAAACTTAAAGCGCGATTTCCGCAATATTGTGGCGACCCGGCGCCACACGCCAGAACGCGAGATCGGGTGTGACGTCCGCAAGCGCCGCTTTCAGATCGGCGCCATGCCACGCGCCTGGCCCATATCCTTCGTTCAGCACACGCGAGTGGATCCGGCCTGGACTCACGAACTGCTCAGTCGTCGACGTGCTCATGATGTGACCTCCTGCCAGGAGCGTGTTCTTGTCTCTCGGACACGCTCCTGGACGGAAGCCATCCTAAACACGGCACGCGATCCGATCTTGGAAGATCTTGCGATCGCCCCGGGCGGCACGCCGGAATCCCCGCGGCGACACTCCAGCAGCCCGGCGAAAGGTGCGGACGAAGTTCGACAGATCCCCGAAGCCGACGTCGAACGCGATCTCCGTGATCGTCCGGCTCCTGGCGCTGGCCAGCAGCCGCGCCGCATGGCGCATTCGGGAGCGGATCAGGTATTGATGCGGCGTCACGCCGAGCACCAGCGCGAACAGCCGCAGGAAATGAAAGGCGCTGAGGCCGCACGCGCTGGCCATGCGAGCGAGGTCGAGCGGTTCGTACGCGTGTGCATCCATCCAGAGAGCCGCTTCCACCGCGCGCCGGCGATCCCGTGCGGAAGCCTTGATTGGGCAGGAAGGCCGGCCCGAGGCCATCTCGACAAAGCGTCCGGCCAGCGACATGCCAATTTCAGCGGCATCCGGGCCGCCGACATTCCGGCCGTCGGCCGCCGCCTGCGCCAGTTCCCCGAGCACCATCAGTTCGCCGGCAGGCGGCAGGCACCCGGCGTGCCAGACGGATTTCGGCCCGCCGATCGCGTCGACCAGGTCGGGCCCGAGCTGAAACGAGAGGCACTCGTCGCCGGAGGCGTGGTCGTGCGTACACATGTATTCGTCGCCTCGGTGCCCGACCAGAATCGATCCGGCGACGAGCTCGAACGATTGGCCGCGCAATCGGTACCCGAAACTGCCCTTCCTCACGTACGAGACGGAGAACGACTCGTGCCGCTCGACGAAGGGGCGATCGTTCGGGCCGGCCGTGCACCGGTAGTCGAACACTGAAATCGAC
>QHWF01000768.1 GCA_003222455.1 Acidobacteriota bacterium | reverse complement strand
ACCGACCCACCCATGGTTTCCCGGTACGAAACACTTGCGTGGCAACGGTGTGCTCGCCGTCGAGGAAATCGCTCCCGTCGGAGTCCGGCAACGCGACGACCGCGGAGTCCGACCGCATGAGCCGCCGCGCGTTCTGCATCACCGCCGTCAGCACATCCTGCAGCTCCAGGGTGGACACGAGTGAATTCGTCAGCTCGAGCAGGAGCGTCAACCGATCGTGCTCGTCGCGCAGATCGTCGTGGCTGGAGGCCTCGGTCGGCATCACGGCGTAAGTCAAATCGGGTCCCTCGTAGCCATCACCTAGCAAGCGGTTGGCCACCTCTAAATCATTGGTTTCATTGAGGGCAGGATATACGGTCGCGAGTTTCTTACGAGGGGCCGCGAAAACGAGCGGCCGCGAAACGACGAGACGGGTTGGCGTCGCTACATCTGTTCCAGCGTCTTGCCTCGCGTCTCGCGCACGAGAGCCAAAACGAATGGTAACGAAAACACCGCGGCCACGGCGTAGAGCGCGTATGCGCCGGCGAGGCCCACTGCATTCAACAACGGCAGGAAGGTAACGGTGACGGCGAAGTTCGTCACCCAGTTGGTGGCGCCGGACACCGCCAGTGCCGCGCCGCGCATCCGGTTGGGGAACATCTCACCGAGCAACACCCACATCACCGGCCCCCACGACATTGCGAAAGCAACGATGTAGAGGTTGGCCGCCGTGAGGCCCGTCACGGCAGCTGCGTGACCGAGCAGCGGCGTCCCGTTGGCTCCGGTTTTCGCGGTGGCGAAAACGACGGCCATGACCCCCAGGGTTACCGCCATCCCGGCCGAGCCCACGACCAGCAACGGTTTGCGGCCGGCGCGATCGATGAGCGCGATGGCGGGGATCGTGGCCAGAATGTTCACGAGACCGGTGAGGAGATTGATACGCAGAGCCCACTGCTCAGTCGCCCCGGCCGACTTCCACAGCACCTCTCCGTAATAGAAGATGATGTTGATACCGACGAACTGCTGGAAGGCCGCCAGCCCCATGCCGACCAGGACCACCGGGGCAAACCGACGCGTGCCCCGTACGAACAAGTCCGACAAGCGCGGCTGGTGCTCACCGCGCAGGCTCTGCTCGATCTGCCGCACCAGTGCTTCCGCGTCGCCGCCGATTCGAGCGAAAATCCCGCGAGCGTCGTTCCGCCTACCGTGGGCAACCAGGAAGCGCGGCGACTCGGGGATGAGCAGCACGCCGGCGAGAAATGCGACGGACGGCACGGCCTCCATCCAGAACATCCAGCGCCAGGCCGGCGCACCCAGCCAAAGGGTCGCGCCGGCTCCGCCGGCGAGCCTGACGAGGATGTCGTTGCTCAGGAACGCGCCGAACAGTCCCAGCACAATGGCCATCTGCTGCAGCGAGCCCAGGCGACCGCGCACGTGTGACGGGGCGACCTCTGAGATGTACATCGGGGCCAGCACGCTCGCGGCACCGATGGCCAGACCCCCGACGAGCCGTGATGCGATGAACACGGCGGCCGAGTCCGCCAGGCCGCTGGCGACCGCGCTGATGAGAAAGAGCACGGCGTTCAGGAGCATCGTCGGCCGCCGGCCATGACGGTCGGCCACGGTTCCAGCGACGAAGGCGCCAACGGCACAGCCGAGCAGCACCGATGCGACAGCAAAGCCCGTCGTCCCCGCCCGGGTGCCAAACGCGTGCCCCAGAGCGTCGACGGCCCCGTTGATGACGCCGCTGTCGAAGCCGAAGAGAAAACCGCCGATGGCGGCAACCGAGCTGAGCGCCACGACGTAGGTCGAGCTCGCCCGGGCGGCCTGAACTATCGTCGTCGTGCCCGGGGTCTGCAATACGCGGGTGGTCATGTCCGACGCTTCCTCTTCAGACAGCGGTGCACGTCTCAAAAGTTGATCCCGACCTGGAATCCGGCGACGAATGCGTCCGGAATTCGGCCCGTTCCACCGGGCCGGATGATGTACTGGAGGTCGGGCTGGAAGAAGAGCGCGTCCTGATGGAACCGAAACCGATACGTCAGCTCCAGCGCCATCTCGTATCGCTGTATTCCGACCGCCGAGCCGGAGTCCCGGGCGCGCCGCTGGGAGTCTTGCAAGTCATTGCTGAAGTGGCCGTACACGATGCCGAAGCCGCCGACATCCGTCGGCCGCGACGCGAACATGCCGCGGATGGCGACGCCGGCGGTGGCGAAGAACGGCATGAGACTTACGGATTGATCGGGCGAGACGAGCACCGAGCCGGTCACACCGAACCCGCGATTGCTCCCCGGCCCACCGAACCGCACCAGCACCTGGTCGAAGAGACCATACAGGCCCCAGTTCCCCCGGGTGACGTCCGGGGCGCCGCCGCGCGCGACCGTGGTGAAGTCGATGTACTGGTGGTCGTCGTACCAGAAGCCCGCCTTGTAGTTGCCGAGCAGACCCGAGTCGCCCGGAAGACCGTTGATCTGATAGCCCACCTCGCCGATGGCGAAGAGCGGCCCGTCCATCGACCAGTCCGCGCCGTGATGCTTGTTGGCGCGGATGGAGACGTCGCCGTTGTACAGGCCGCCCATCACATACATCCGTTCGGTGGGTTTCACTTTCACGAGACCGCCCCACGTCGCGTTCGGATAGGCGGTCATGCCCGGAGCGTTGAAGAAGATCCCGACCGGGTTGCCGTCGACGCCGTTCTGGACGAACACGTAGTTGTAGGGAGACACGAGGAAATCGTCGCCGGCCGCAATGCGTCCGACGCGCAGCTCGACGCGGTCATCGAGCAGTTGCTGCTGATAGGCGACGTCTATGAGTCGGTACGTCTGACCTCCGAAGACCTGTTGCACGGTGAAGACGTTGCCGATGTCTTCCCTCGAGAGGCTCGAGCCGAAGCGTTCCGAGAACGAGATCAAGAATGATCCGCCGGCGAGGCCGAACAGCTTCTGGAGATCGAAGCGCACGTCGAGGCCCAGGTTGCTGGCTTGCCTGAAGCCCTGTTGCATGCCGCCCGTCGGATTGCCGAGGGCATCCATGACGAACGTCAATGTCGGAGTGATGCCG
>QHWF01000748.1 GCA_003222455.1 Acidobacteriota bacterium | reverse complement strand
CCGGAGCGCGCGCAGCGCCTCGCGCGTGCCGGTCGCGTCGAGGATATCGAGCTCTGCGTGGCGTGGCGTGAACAGCGTGCCCGGCAGGTCGAACGTGCGCGCCAGGTCGTAGCCCAGCTGCCCCGTCGCGCCGATCAACACGTAGCGCCCATCGGGTCGGCTCACGGTCTCAGTCTATGAGCCGTCGGGCGCTCGACGACAACAAAAGCGCCTTGACTGCCATATGACCGAGCGATATAAGGTCTGAGCTCGGCGTCAGCTCGGACACCTATGGCCCGGCCCTTGTGGGAGGACTCCTTGAACAGACTTCTTGCGCTAGTGTCGTCTCGACGCGCGATCCCGGTTGCCTCGGTGATCGTCCTCATGCTTTCGTCGTCGCCGGCGAGTGGCGCAGGATATTTCCTCAGCGATTTACGCTTCCCCGATCCCGACGCTCATTCGACGCTCGCGTATGGCATCAATGCTTCGGGCGATGTCGTCGGAGAATACGAGCTCTTGGACCACTCTCGATCGATCCGATCCCCAGCCAACGATATACGCGGGCTCGGGGTATCAATGATGCCGGCGACATCGTGGGATACGCCCAGGCCGCCAACGGTGTCATCGACGGGTTCCTGCGAGAGCCCAACAACAATTTTACGGTCGTGGACATTACCGTGGGGGGAACGCAGGTCAACGGGATCAATACGGCGGGTGATCTCGTCGGGCAATTCTTCGACGGTATCTCAGCAAATGAGCGCGGGTTTCTCAAAGTGGGAAGCGTCGTCACGGCCTTCGATCTAGAACCCGGCGCCAAAGCCTATTCGAAATACACCGCGGCCTATGGCGTCAACGCAACTGGGCAGGTCACGGGGTTGTTCTACGACCAGGACGTCGCTGGCAGTCCCGGCTCCAAAGCTCACGGGTTCTTGCGGGACGCCACCGGTGTTTTCACAACGCTCGACGTGCCGGGCGCGCTGTATACCTTCGCGTTCGGCATCAACGGGAACGGTGAAATCGTCGGAGCTTACCTCGATGGTGTGGCGACCCACGGCTTCGTTCGGGATGTGACGGGAGCCTATATAACGGTCGACGTGCCGGGATCCCTGCGCACCGAGGTGCATGGCATCGCGGATGACGGAAGAATCGTGGGGTTCTACGACGACGTCAATAATGTGATTCATGGCTTCGTTGGTACACCGGTCTTGATCATCGCACAGCAGATGAAGCAATTGATCGCGCCGCTGAAGCTTCCCGCCGGCCTTGCGACAAGCCTCGATGCCAAGCTGGAACAAGCTGCCGAGGCGCTTACGGAAGAGGGCGCGCCAAACGTCCGTTCGGCGTGCGGCAGGTTGCGTGCGTTCCTCAATGAAGTGCACGCCCAGACCGGCAAGAAGCTCTCCGATGCTCAGATGACGGCGCTCATAACGGCCGGAGATAGTATCCGAGCGACGATCGGCTGTCTTTGAGCCATCCGCTGGGCGCGGGCTACTATATGTTAAGTGTCCTGACGAATAGCTGACGGCTCCGCCCGACGCGCCCGTAGCTCAGCTGGATAGAGCATCGGACTTCTAATCCGAGGGTCGCAGGTTCGACTCCTGCCGGGCGCACCATCTCACCGCCCGTGGTGGCGCTCCAGATATTCGCTGGCGATGTTGGTGATGTAGTCCAAGAGATTCCGGTCGGTCGCGCCGAATGACCACGCGCCGGCCATCGCATTTGCGTTGCGGGCGATACTCGGTTTCGCAATCACGGCACCGGTCGCGGCGTCTCGCAGCTCGAGATCCATCGTGATCGACGAATCACCGGCAAACGCTCCGACGAAAGCGCGAGTCGCACCGTGAATGACGCGAAGTTGTGTGACGCGCGGCTGGACGATCAGCGTTCTGGCCGGGCGCTGACCACTGGCGGCGCTCCACCGCGTCAACATCGGCTGAAGGACCGCCTGGAGGCGTGTCTCCAAATCCTTCGCCACGGCGGCCTTCGCCTGATCATTGCCGACACTGTCGGCCATTTCCATCGGTTTCAGCTCGAACCGTTCGTAGGACGACAGCGGTGTCCTCGGCGCGGGCAGCTGTCCTGACTGTTCTTTGACGATCGTCTCGCGTCGCGCTCCTGGATCACTGGCGCAGCCCGCGAGCAGCGCGATCCCGACAACGGCGATGAGCAAACGCTTCAGAGACGTCCTCCTCGGGTCAGGTCAGCAGCTAGGCGGTGGCGTCGTGAGGCCCCGCGCGTCGAGGAAGCGCTTCTGATGCTGTTCGGTGGCGGCCAGGGCCTTCCCGACCAGGTCGACGACCTCGGACGAGAGGAGCCCGGCCTGATGGAGTTGGTTCGCCAGCACGCCGGCCTGGCTGAGCGCCCGGGTCAGGGCGCCGAAGTCGAACGCGGAAAACCCGTCCTGTGGTTTGCGCTCCATCGCGTGCCTCCTTGCCCACTATCATCGCGTTCGACACCTCCGAGCCGCACGATAAAAACGCCCAGTTAGGGCAGGCGGCTGCGCACTCGCGCCGCGCAACCTCGCGATCTTACGTCCGGCACGGGCTTCGCAAATCAGACGGCATGACGGCCCGGCCCGCGATCGTCCTGCTGCCGCTCCTCCTCGTGGCGACGACCGCGGCCGGGCCCAGCCATGTCGCCGCGCTGGTCGCCGCGCCCAACGCGGACGGTGTCGCGATCACCCTGTCGACCGACGGCGGGATGGGCGCCGATCATCCATTCGTTCGTCCCCTGGGGCCGAGCGGGCGGGCCTGCGCGACGTGCCACGTTCCCGCGGAGGGGTGGTCGCTCGTCCCCGCCGAGGTTCAACGCCGCTTCGAGGCCACCGCCGGGCTCGATCCGCTCTTTCAGCCGCACGATGCGGCGGTCTCGCCGCGGGCCGACGTCACGAGCCTCGAGGCGCGGCGCCGCGCCTACGCGTTGCTGCTCGACCGCGGCCTCATCCGTGTCGGGCTGCCGTTGCCGGCGGAGTCCGAATTCGAGCTGAGCGCGGTCGACGACCCGTACCGGTTCGCGAGGGCCGCCGAGCTGTCGCTGTTCCGGCGGCCGCTGCCCGCGACAAATCTCAAGTTCCTCACTAGCGTGATGTGGGACGGCCGCGAGTCACGCGACCGGCGCGGCGTTCTGAGTGACCTTCTCTCCCAGGCCACCGGCGCCGCCAGGCGGCACGGGCAAGGCGCGATCCTGGACGACGAGCAGCGCCGCGTGCTCGTCAGCTTCGAGCGCACACTGCTCACCGCGCAGTCGCACGACCGGCGCGTTGGTGCCCTCGACGGCGAGCGCGCCGTCGGCGGCCCCCGCAGTCTGCTGACCCAGCCGTTCCAGTTCGCGATCAACAGCGTGCTCGACCAGACCGGTCGGCCGCCCACGCGGCACGTCTTCTCGCTCTTCGACGCGTGGACGGCGTCGGCGGACGAGGGGCGCCGCGCGATCGCTCGTGGCCAGACGCTGTTCAACGAGCGTTCGCTGGGCCCGCGCCGCGCGACGTGCAGCGGTTGCCACAATGCGCCCAACGTCGGCAGCAGCTCGACGGGCGCGTTCTTCGAGGGGGTCGCGGGGCAGCCGGACC
>QHWF01000102.1 GCA_003222455.1 Acidobacteriota bacterium | reverse complement strand
ACGCCGCTCCTGTTGACGACCGTCCTGGGCGCCGGTTGGCGCGAGGAGCGCCTGTATCAACGTCTGCATTGAACCGGTGCCCGCCAGTCGGCCGACGTTGCGCGGTGACACGCCGCTCTGGCTCGATGCCTCGATTGCGCTGCTGCTCTTCATCGGCGCGGCGACAGGCGGGCTGTCTTACTGGAAGCGCGCCGCGGCTGCGGGCCAGCCTTTCTACTATCAGAACTATTTCGAACCGGCGGTGATGATTGCGTGCGGCAAGGGGTTCGTGGTTGCCCGGCCGCAGGTGCCCGCCATGGTGCCGTTCCTGTGGCGTCAAGTGGATCGTTTTTCGTGCGACGCGATTGCCGCCGATGCGCCGCTCGGCACCGACGACATGTTTCAGCAGGGTTCGTGGCGCTACCTGATGCTGGCGGTCGGATTCACCTGGCGCCTGTTCGGCGTGTCGTGGAGCGCGCTCGGCCCGCTCTTTGTTGTCCTGTTAGGCGCGACGATCGCGAGCGTGTACGCGGTGTTCCGGCTTGGCATGGGCCCCGTGCTGGCCCTGATCGGCGCGCTGGTTCTGAGTTTTTCAGCTCTTCACTTGAAGTATTTCCTGGTGCTTCGCGACTACACCAAGGCGCCGTTTACCCTGGTCCTGATTTTCCTCCTGGGCCTTCTGGTGACACGACGCGCGACGTGGAGAGCCGTCCTGTCGATTTCGGTCGCGTACGGCGTGGTGCTGGGAGCGGGCTACGGATTTCGAACTGATTTCATGGCGGATGTTCCGCCGTTCTTCGTGACCCTCTTCCTGTTTCTCGATGGTGGTGTCCTTCGCAACATGCGATTGAAGCTCGCCGCCGCCGCGTTGTGCCTCGCCACGTTCATGGTGAGCGCCTCGCCGGTCCTCACCTCGCTGGACCGATCGCGGCCGGGTTGTCAGTGGCACGTCGTCGTTCTCGGCTTCGCGAACCGCTTTTCCGGTCCGCTCGGCGTGGAGCCTGCGCCATACGATGTGAACCGCGAATATCTCGATGAATTCGCCTACACCACCGTCACGAGCTACGCCGCGCGCGTCCATCCGGGTATCGGACACATCGAGTACTGCGAGGCTGGCTACGGCGCAGCGACGGGCGCGTACCTGATCGACGTGATCAGGCGCTTTCCGGCCGACGCGATCGTCCGCGCCTGCGCGTCTGTCTTGCGGATCGTCGAGTTGCCCTTCGCGGAGCGGCCGGAAGGCGACGAACCCGGCGGCGACCCTGCTCACGAAGCGGGCCATGGCATGGGACTCGCGCTTGTCGTGGCCGCCGTTCTCGTCGCGATGGCCGGGAACATGCGCGCCGGCCTCTTTCTGCTGTTCTTCCTGCTGTATTTCGGCGGCCTGCCGGCGCTCCAGTTCGATGCACGCCATTTCTTCCATTTCGAATTCATCACGTGGTGGGCCGCCGGTTTCCTCGTTCAGACGGCGATCGACCACGTGCCCCGCTGGATGCGGCAGCGATCATGGCAGACGGCCGCCGCCTCGGCGGCGCGTGCGAGCGTCGTGCTGGCGGGATGCTTCGCCGTTCTCATGACATCGCTGTGGGTCGCACGCGCGTATCAGCAGACCGCCGCTCGTTCGTTGTTGGGAAGTTATCTGGCGGCGCCGCGCGTCGAAGTCGAGTCGAGGCCTGCCTCGGGCGAGTCAGAGGTCCCGGTCCGCGTGTCGCCTCACACCGATCCGGAAACCGCCGATTTCGTGGCTGTCGATATCAACGGATCGCAATGCGGAGCACACCCGACGGTCGCGTTCCGTTATGCGGACGCCGCTCGCCGGGCGTACTCGCGAGTGTTCCACGTCGAGCGTTCCGGCGATCCGGGTCTGACGCACATCTTCATGCCGATCTACGAGGGCTTTGGCCGGATCGAATTCTCCGATGCGCCGTCAGGATGCGTGGAGGGCGTCTACCGCGTGCGCGAGCCGGCACCCGCAGCGGAGGCTTCGGCGGGTGAGCGCCGCACCCTGCATCGTCAGTTCCCGGCACCCTGCAGCGTCAAGTTCCCAGCACCCTGCGGCGTCAGGTCCCAGCACCCTGCGGCGTCAGGTCCCACAATGACCGACTGGTTCATCTTCGCGTTCATCGTGTTCGTCATTGTGCTGGACGACGTCCTGCGGGAAATGTGGTTGTCGTTCACGGCCACCCGCGATTTCGTCCTGGAGCGACTCAGGTGGATCGTCCTGGAGAAGCTCCAGTCGCTCTGGCGTGGAGGGCATCGATGATCGACGGCGTTCGATCGCGCCTCCATCGAGCCCTTCGCCGCTCGCCGCGATATCTCGTGTGGCGCGCGATCGACTCGGCGAGGCGTCGCGCCAGGCGCCCGTGGGCCTATCTGTACCCGCGCCTCCTCACCGAACGCGCGTTGCTCGTCCTGCTCGGTGCGCGCGACGTGGATCGGTTGTGGAGTGAACTGGCGGACCAGCCGTTCTTCGTGTCGAGCTCGGAGCGGTCCGCGATCGTCAAACGATTCACGGCGGAGTACCCGGACGGCCACCTCGATATCACGCGCGCAGCCGAGGCGCGGCTGCGCCACGAATTCGATCTGCTGGGTTCCGGTTCGCGGCAACTCGGCCCGCGGCTGCCATGGCACACCGACTTCAAAACGGGTCGTCAGTGGCCGGCAGCGTACTGGGCCGACATCGAATACAACGAGCTCGATCGGCCGAGCGATGTCAAGGTGCCGTGGGAGCTCAGTCGCTGCCAGCACTTCACGCGCCTGGGCCAGGCATACTGGCTCACCGGCGACGAACGGTACGCGACCGAGTTCGTCGCGGAAACCATGGATTGGATCGGCGCCAACCCCCTGTCGCACGGCGTGAACTGGGCGTGCGCGATGGACGTCGCATTGCGCGCCGTCAGCTGGATCTGGGGATTCCATTTGTTCGCAGCGTCCCAGGCCTGCCGCGAGGCGTTCTTCCGCAGCCGCTTCCTGCGGGCGCTGTTCCTGCACGGCGAGTTCATCGTCAAGCACCTCGAGAAGGGCGACGTCAACGGGAACCACTACCTGTGCGACGGCGTGGGCCTCGTGTTTCTCGGCTGCTTCTTCCGGCGCGCCCGCGCCGCGCGACGATGGCTGGCGATCGGCCGCGAGATCGTCGAGCAGGAGATCTTTCAGCAGACCACACCCGACGGCGTGGACTTCGAAGCTGCCACGGCGTATCACCGATTGGTGCTCGAGGCCTTTCTCACGAGTTACGAACTGCTGCGACGGCACGGCGAAGAGCCGGCGGATCCCTGTTGGAAGCGGCTCGAGCGCATGTGCGAGTTCGTTCAGGCCTACACCAAGCCCGACGGACGTTCGCCGCTCATCGGCGATGCCGACGATGGGCGCGTGCAGATCCTCGGTTCGCAACCGATGACTGATCATCGTTATCTGCTGTCGCACGCCGCCGTCCTGTTCGACCGCGGAGACTTCAGGTCGTCGGCGGGCCGATGCTGGGAAGAGACCTTCTGGCTGCTTGGCCCCAAGGCGACGAGTCGATTTCGCGCCGTGGCTCCTCAGGCACCGCCAGGCTCGGTCGCGTTTTCAGACGGCGGTTTCTACGTGCTGCGCACGCCGCAGGCGCATCTCATCGCGGATTGCGGGGACGTGGGGATGCGCGGCCGGGGCGGCCACGGGCACAACGACATTCTGAGCTTCGAGCTGTTCCTGAACGGGTTCAATGTGGTGACCGATTGCGGCGCTTATCTGTACACCGCCTCGCGTGAGTGGCGGAACAGGTTCCGGAGCACGGCGTTTCACAACACGCTGCTGGTCGATGACGAAGAGCTGAATCGATTCCTCGGCCCCGATGCGCTCTGGCAGCTGCACTACGACGCCCGACCGATCGAACCGGTCGTTCACGTCTCCGATCGGGTCGACTGTTTTCGCGGCGGCCATTCCGGCTACACGCGCCTGGCTTCACCGGTCTCGCATACTCGGGCTTTCTTCGCGGATCACGAGCGGCCGCGGGTGCTCGTGTGGGATCGCGTATCGGGCGCCGGCAACCACGCGCTCGTGTGGCGTTTCCATCTCGATCCGGCAGTCACCCCGGAAGTGCACGGGACCGACGTGTGCCTGTCGTGCGACGGCAGGACAGTCTGGGTGCTGCCGGACGAGACCATTGCGAGCTTCACGATCTCGATCGAACCAGGGTGGGTGTCGCCGAGTTATGGCGTGAAGGTGGTCACAACGGTCCTGGTCTGGCGAGCGACGGTGGCCGTTCCGATTGAAGGGTCGTACCTGTTTGCCGAAACGCGGCTGACTCTCGATGAACGATCCGCTGTCACCGAGGCGCTGACGAATGGGGCCAGGTGCGTCTGAGTAGTGATGACAGTCCACCACGGAGGACGGGGAACCTCCGCGTCCTCCGCGTCCTCCGCGGTAAATGGGATCTGCGAACATGCGTCAGATTCTCCTGAATAGCGCCGGCGCGGTTGTCGCGCGCGTGCCGCGTCCGATTGTCGAACCAGGGTCGGTGCTGGTCCGCGTGCACTATTCGCTGATCAGCGTCGGCACAGAAATCGCACCGTTGCGTTCGACCGCGACAGTGGCGCCAGGCAGCTCGCCGGTCGAACGTGGAATCGAGTACGCCAGCCTCGCACAACACTACCTGCGGGCGTCGCTGCGCGATCCGCGAAAGGCGATCGATCGCATCGCACGGATGGCCAGACGCCGGGTGGCGCGGCTTCGACCGCCGCCGGCCGCGCGCGCGATGGCGTCGGTCGCGATCGACGGTCTCTCGTGGACGCAAGCCACTCCCGACGCGGCGCTGACAAGCAGCGATCGCGGGATCACGCTCGTCACCGACGAGACCCCCGCGGGTTATCAGATTGTCTCCCAGCCGATCGCGCTCCCCGCGGATCATGCGCCCGTCGTGCGCGTCCAGGGACGCGTGGAGGCCGGCGCGATCGCAATCGGTCTGCTGAATGAAGGCGGAGCGAGCTGGATTGGTTCGCGCACGTACGAGATCGGTCCGTTCGAAGACACGCTGATCTTCGATCCGAAGGGATCGCACGAAGTCACCATCGTGGTCACGACCGCAGGCGCGGCAGGACGGTCACGCGTCACCTTGTCGACTGTCGCAGCCGGCACCGCACCGAAGACTGCCGGCGGCCTGCCCGTGAACGAGCTCGACACGCAGGGATGGGGGGTCGGGTATTCGGCTGCCGGCGAGGTTGTCGGCGTCGGCGATCGCATCGCCGATCTGGCAGCCGGCGATCTCGTGGCGTGCGCCGGCGCCGGTCAGGCGAACCACGCCGAGTACGTCGCCGTGAAGCGCAACCTTGTTTGCCGCATTCCGCCGGGTTGTCCCGTGAACCTCGCGGCGTCCACGACGGTCGGGGCGATCGCGCTTCAAGGCGTGCGCCGGGCCGCGCCGCAGCTGGGCGAACGGGTGGTGGTCCTGGGGCTCGGCCTCATCGGCCAGATCACCGCGCAGCTCCTGCGCAGCGCGGGTTGCGACGTGATTGGGCTCGATCTCGACCCGGCTCGCGTCGATCGGGCGCGGACACTGGGGATGGCACAGGGCGCGAGCGATACCGACACGCTGAAAGCCGTGGTACGCGACGTGACCGGCGGTGGGGGAGCAGACCGCACCATCATCACGGCTGCGACGAAATCGCATGCGGTCGTGAACCTCGCGATGGACGTCACCCGCGCCAAGGGCACGGTCGTCATCGTCGGCGACGTTGGGTTGAAGGTCGAGCGCGACGCGTTCTATCGGAAGGAGATCGATCTCCTGATGAGCACGTCCTACGGGCCGGGCCGGTACGATCCCGCCTACGAGATCGAGGGCCACGATTACCCGTTCGCCTACGTCCGCTGGACCTTGAACCGCAACATGCAGGCCTATCTCGAGTTGATGGCGCGCGGGCGGATCGACGTCCAGCCGCTCATCGACCGCGTGATTTCAGTGGACGAGGCGCCCGGCGCGTATCGCGCGCTCGCGGACGGGACCAGCGCGCAGCCGCTTGGCGTGCTGATCCGATATCCCGACGACACCCGCGACCTGCCGGAGCCTCCCGATTCGACACGGGTGGTCATACGCGGCCATCGCAAGACGGCGGCCGGCCCGCTGAATTACGCGCTGGTTGGCGCCGGGTCGTTCGGGACCTCGATGCTCGTACCGCAGATGAAAAAGCGACGCGACCGGTTCTTCCTGAAGGCGGTCGTCAGCCGTAACGCGTCGCAGGGCGGCAACTTCGCTCGAGAGAACCAGGTCGAGGTTCTCGCCTCCGACCTGGGGCAGGTTCTTCAGGATCACAGCATCGACGTTGTCGTCATCGCGACGCGCCATCACGAGCACGCCGATCAGGTGGTGCGGGCGCTCGAAGCCGGCAAACACGTATTCGTCGAGAAACCGCTCGCGTTGTCGTGGCGCGAGCTGGATCGCATTGCCGCCGTCTATCACGGCCTCGAGAGCGCGCCGCTGCTGCTCGTCGGGTTCAACCGCCGGTTCTCGCCGGCCCTCACGATGATCAAGACGCTCATCGACGGCCGCCGGGCGCCGGTGGTGGTCGAGTACCGGCTCAACGCCGGTTACATTCCGCTCGACCACTGGGTGCACGGTCCGCAGGGTGGTGGACGCAACATCGGCGAGGCGTGCCACATGTACGACGTCTTTCGGTTCCTGGCAGGTGCGCCGGTGAAATCGATCGCCGCAACGCCGATCGATCCGGGCACTCTCCCATATCAGCGCAACGACAACTTCAGCGCGACGATCGGGTACGAAAATGGAAGCCTCGCCCACTTGCTGTACACGTCGCTCGGTCCGAAAACTGGCCTTGGAAAAGAGCGGATCGAGGTGTTCTGCGACGGCGAGACGTATGTGGTCGACGATTTCAAACGGTTGATCAAGGGCAGCGACGGTTCCGTCCTGTGGCAGGCCCACGACGCAGACAAGGGGCACTTCGAAGAATTGAGCCGGTTCGGCGACGCCGTTGCCTCCGGCGGTCCGTCGCCGATTCCGTTCGACGAGCTCGCCGAGACAAGTGCCGTCGCGCTCTCGATCGAGGATCTTCTGGTGGGACGGGCTGCCGATGAGGGGTGATCGGACGCCATTCCTCACACGCACAACCGACAAGCTTGCCAGCTGGTCACAATTTGCGGCGATCGTCATCGTGATCGTTGTCAACGGCATTTTTGAGGAGACACTGATTCTCCGGGCCGAGCTCATGATGCTCGTGAGATGGACAAGTGACGTAATCCGATACGGGTTGCGCTGGGCGGTCCAGGAGAAGCTCCGGCTGCTCATGACACGGCGACCCGGGTCGATGAGGGACTGACGATGCGCGCGGTGTACGTCGACCGGCGTGGAAACATCGGCACGATCGATGAGCCGCGCCTCGATGCGACCAGCGAGCGGCATATCGTCGCGATTCCACCGCTGCCGGTTGCCGCCGGCGATGCCGTCTCCGCCCTCGAGAACGACTCCAGCCTCGGCATGGTGATCGAGATCGCAACCGGATGTCCGAATCACAGGCAGATGAAGTTGCTGAAGCGCGCGCTCGTACTGCGGCGACGCGCCTGGATCTTCTGGCCCGAAGAAGGTGCCGTCGAGTGCGTCACGACGGAACGCCTTGGCAGCTATCGCCGGCATTGGCTCGTCATCAATTTCTACCGGCTGATCGCCGAACCGGTGATGCGCACGGTTTCCATTCCGAGGCGTGTCAGCTACGCGTTACGGGACATGCCGCCGCGGGAAATGCCGGGATGGATCCTGAAGCGTATCGGCCGCATGATGGCCCGGCCGGTGACCGACGTTGCTGGAGACACGCCGCCGGCGGACGCCGTGCCGGCAGCTGCTGGAACCGCCCGGCCGGCCGTTCAAGCCCCGATGATTCGGCACGCCAAGCGGCTCGGCGCTCTCCGGGACGCGCGCCAGGCCGCGAAGGCCGTCCCATTTCCTCCGCTCGACCATCTTCCCGATCCACAGCACCCCATCCGGGGCTGCGGCGTCTACCTCCGAATGGACTTCTGGGCGCCGATCGTCTCCGGTGGCAGCTACGGGCATACCTGCTACGTCGCGAAGGAGCTGGCGCGGGTGACGGAATCGTTTGCGTGCTTCATGGCGAACCGGTTCCCGCTCCTCGACGACTACGGAATCCGCCAGATCGTCATGCCGCCGCCGAGCGCGACGAACAACGAGGACGACATCGCGTCGGCGTCGCCGCATTACGTGAATCTCCTGCGATCGGCCTTCGAAGAATTACGCCCGGCATATATCTACGAACGGCTCTGCCTCGGGAACTCGACGGCCGCGCTGCTCAGCGCCGAATTCGGCGTGCCATACATCGTCGAGTACAACGGATCCGAGATCTCGATGAGGCGCAGTTTCGAAGGCAGCGGGTACGTGTTCGAAGCCGAGTACCTCGAGGCCGAAGCGCTGGCATTCGAACAGGCGACGTTAATCAGCGTGGTATCGGCCGAGGTCCGCACCGATCTGGTATCGCGCGGTGTCGACCCGGCGAAGATCCTGGTGAATCCAAACGGCGTCGATCTCGAGGTCTACGCCCCGCCGCTTTCGAGTGAGCGCGAGTCGATCAGAAGGGATGTGGGGTTCGAACCGTCCGATCGCGTGATTGGCTTCACGGGCACATTCGGAGGCTGGCACGGCATCGACGTGCTGAGCGAGGCGATCCCTCGAGTGTGTCAGGCCGCTCCGGGTGCAAAGTTCCTGTTGATCGGCGACGGCCATTTCAAGCACCTCGTGGATCGTGCCGTGGCCTCGTTCGGTCTGGAACAGCGGGTCGTGTTCGCGGGCCGGGTCGCGCAGGCGGAGGGCGCGCGCCTGCTCAAGGCGTGCGACGTCTATGTCTCGCCGCACAGCACGCACATGATCGACAGCAAGTTCTTCGGATCGCCGACCAAGGTGTTCGAGTACATGGCGCTCGGCGGCGGGATCGTCGCCAGCGATCTCGAACAGATTGGACAGGTGCTGTCCCCGGCGCTGACATCCGAGGAGGCGGCGCGCGGGACCGGCGTGACACGCGAACGTGCCGTCCTCTGCGCGCCCGGCGACGTGGAGCAATTTGTCCAGGGTGCCGTCGCCCTGGCCGCACAGCCGGATCTCGCTCGCGCCTTGGGGCGAAATGCGCGTCAAGCCGCGCTGGACCACTATTCGTGGACGCGTCACGTCGCGAATCTCTGGCTGTTCGCCACCGGCGCCGCGATCGGGGCGGATCTCGCACCCGATCTCCGGCGCAAGCCCAGGAGTCCGGAGGGACCGATCGACGATGGAATGGCGCTCGCCGCCGGCGCGCGGGCATCGGACAGACTGACGCGATCCCAGCATGTGATCGCCACCGGTGACGCTTACAAAGATCAAGTCCAGCGCCAGTGGAACCACGATCCGGCAGGATCCCATTACGTCACGGTGGCCCCGGCTCATACACAAGAGTGGTTTCTCGAGGCAGAACACTACCGCTACGGCTCCTACGCGCCCTGGATGGCGGAGACGATGGAGTTCGATCGTCACAACTGCGAGAAGCTGCTGGAGATTGGCGGCGGCATGGGAACCGACCTCGCCCAGTTCGCGCGCCACGGCGCCCGCGTGACGGACGTCGATCTGTCGGCCGGACATCTCCGGCTCGCCAGGGAGAACTTCGCGGTCCGCGGCCTGCCCGGCGAGTTCGTCCAGCAGGATGCCGAATCGCTCCTGTTCGACGACAACACGTTCGACGTTGTCTACAGCAACGGTGTGCTGCACCACACGCCAAACACCCGGCACGTCGTCCAGGAGATCTTCCGGGTGCTGAAGCCGGGCGGACGTGCCATCGTGATGGTCTACGCCGAAGACTCGCTGCACTACTGGCGCAACCTGATGTGGAACATCGGCCTGAAGGAGGGGCAGCTCAGGAAATATTCGATGGGTGAGATCATGTCGCGCACCGTCGAACGTTCCGACAACGCCGCGGCGCATCCGCTCGTGAAGGCGTACACGAGGACAGGCCTCCGCCAGTTGTTCCACGGCTTCGTCGATATCGAAATCCTGCAGCGGCAGATGGACGCGCCTGCGGTCCCGAGAGTGCTCGCGCGCGTGCCGCGGCGATACCTCGGCCGGATCATGGGTTGGAACCTCGTGATCAAGGCCCGTAAACCCTAGCCACGACGATCAACGCAGAACTAGCGGAACCCGCAGAGAAAACCGGATTGTTCTGCGAGTTCTGCGGGTTCTGCGTTGAATGTCGTGCCGTATGACGTCACGCTGGAACGCACAGGCCGCGGAGAAATCCTGTTGACGTTCTCTAGCCTGGAATCTGACAGCGATTGTTGATGCTGGCTCGCCTCGCTCGATTGTGGCGCGGCTCGGTGACCGAGCCGGCGCCCGTCCCCGCCGCCCTTCCGGAGCAACCTCCGGCGCCGACCTTCGACACCGATGTGGCTGCGGCCGGCCTGTCGACGATGGCGTGGTGCCGGCGCCGCCGCGACCGCAGGTCGCTGTATGTGAGCATCCCGTCCGACGCGCTTGCGAATCTGCGGGAACATCACGTTGCACAGACCCAACGCACGATCGCAGCCGCAGAACGCGTTCTGCGTCACGAATTCGATCTGCTTGGAAGTGGACCTTACGTGCCGCTCGATCCCGATCGCTCGGGACTTCCGGGCTACATGCCCATCGACTGGTATCTGGATCCCGTGCGACAGCTCCGGTTTCCGCGCGGAGTTCCGTATCGGGCGTGGAATCTGTACGAGATGCGGCCGGGCCATGCCGATATCAAGTATCCGTGGGAGCTCGCGCGCTGCCAGCACTGGGCCACGCTTGGCCAGGCCTACCGGCTGACCGGGGACGAACGGTTCGCCATCGAGATTTCCCGGCAGGCCGACGATTTCGTTGAAGCCAATCCCGTCGGCATGGGCATCAATTGGACCTGCACGATGGACGTGGCGCTTCGCGCCGTCAGCTGGGCGATCGGTCTCGAGTTGGTGCGCACGAGCCCTGCGTTGGACGATGCGTTCTGGACGCGGGCGTATGCGGCGCTGTTCGACCACGGCGTGTTCATTCGGGCAAATCTCGAGAATACGTACGAGGTGACCAGCAATCACTTTCTGAGCAACCTCGCGGGGCTGCTGTTCCTCGGCGGCGTGTTCGCCGATCTGCCGCAAGGCTCGGGCTGGAACACGTTCGCGCGCGCGGCGCTCGAGCACGAAATGACGGTGCAGGTCCTGCCCGACGGCGCGGACTATGAATCGTCGATTCCGTACCACCGCCTGGTGACCGAATTGTTTCTCGGCTCGTCGCGGCTCGCGGAGCACCAGGGTGAGCCGATGTCAAACGCCTACCGTTCCCACCTGCACGGCATGGTCGCCTTTCTCGCGGCGGTGACACGGCCCGATGGCTTGATGCCTCAGGTTGGCGATGCCGACGATGGACGGCTGCACCAATTCAATGCGGATGGAACAACGTCGCCACAGGATGCGAGGCATCTTTTTGGACCGGCGGCGGTGATGTTCCACGAGCCGGGGTGGATGGCGCTGGCCGGACCCGCGGGGCCGTGGGAGGCCGCCTGGTGGGGCCTGGATTTCAACGGGACATGGTTGCCGACTCAGGCTCGTGAAGAGGCGGGACGCCTGTTTCCGCACGCCGGGATCGCGGTGATGCGCTCCGGCGACCACTGCCTGCTCGTCACCAACGGCGTGGTCGGCACGAACGGCTTCGGGAATCACAAGCACAACGATCAGTTGTCGTTCGAGTATCACCACGCGGGAACGCCGCTCATCGTCGATCCCGGCAGCTACGTGTACACGTCGGATGCCGCCGCGCGGAACCTGTTTCGAAGTACGGCGTTTCACAACACGTTGTCCGTCGACGGCGTCGAACAGAACGAAATGCGGCCCGACTGGCTCTTCCGGTTGTTCGAATCGTCGAACGCGCAGCACCTGTCGTTCGAGGATCGTGCCGACGCGTCGGAGTACGTGGGCCGGCACCATGGGTACGAACGGCTGCCCGAGCCGGTCACCCATGAGCGAACGTTCCGCTTCCTGAAGCCCTCCGGCACGCTCGTCATCGTCGATCGACTCGTCGGGCACGGCCGCCACGAGCTCCGCTGGCATTTTCATCTGGCGCCCGGTCTGTCAGCGGAGCGAACTGGTGAGACAACGCTCCTGCTGGCCGCGGCCGCCGGCCGATGGCAGTTGACGGTGCCGCCAGGGCTCGACATATCCATACGCCCGGCCGCCTATTCGCCATCCTACGGCGTGAAGGCGCCATGTTCGGCCATCGACATCTCGTCGCAAGTGGGCCTGCGGGGCGAAGGCGCGTTTGAGTTCGCGTTTGAGTTCGTTTTCACGTCATGAGCTTCTTTCGCGCCGTCTCAGCGGCTTCGCGAAGGATGGTCGGCATCATCTATCGGTACCGGCGCATGCTCGTGTCGATCACGCGTATCGAGCTCGCAAAACGTCATGCCGGATCGACGCTGGGGATGACATGGGTCGTGCTGCAGCCGGCGCTCCTGCTGTCGGTGTACCTCTTCGTCTACATGGTCGTGCTCAGGATGCGGTTCGAGGGCTTCAGCCGCTTCGATTACGTCCTCTACGTGTTCTGCGGGCTCGTGCCGTATCTTGGCTTCATGGAAGCGCTGACGACAGGCGCGCTCTCGATCAAGCAGAACATGCATCTCGTGAAGAACGTCATGCTGCCGATCGAGTTGATCCCGATACGCAGCGTCATCGTCGGCATGGCGAGCCAGTTCGTGAGCATCGGGCTCGTCCTTCTGCTCGTCGTTGCCGGCCGGTCGCTCAGCTGGCACGTGGCCCTGCTGCCGGTGGTCGTGATCCTGCAGGTGATGTGGCTCGCCGGGCTCACCTGGGTGCTCTCCAGCATCACCGTCGCCCTGCCGGACATCACGTACTTCGTGAACCTGTTCGTGTTCCTGCTGATGTTTCTGTCGCCGATCGGCTTCAAGCCGGAGATGGTGCCGCAGGGGTTCACGTGGATCATTTATGCGAATCCGATCTACTACATGACCGAGATGTACCGCGACACCATGTTGAGCGGGCGATCCCCGGCGGTGTTCGTGGCAGCCACCTACGTCCTGATGTGTGTGGCGACGTTCGCGCTCGGCAGCGCGTCTTCCACCGCGGTGACGCCCGGAGTGAACACCTACGTGTACTTTGCTCCCGATCTGCAGCGGGCGGGCCGCCTCGCTGATGTCTCCCTGTCGGAAGCGACTGAGCGCCACCACGTGGAGCTCCCCGCACCTGCACTGCAGCCGCGTTCAGATCCCTCAGCGGAAGTGTCCCGCTCGTCTGGGGCTGGTGCGGTGTTCGAGCTGGCCTCGGGGCTCCCGTCAGAGCCGCAGCTGCGGCTCATCGCGCAGGTGTTGCACACAGGAGGTCAGGCGTGGGTGTACTGGCCGGCCGAGGAGACGATCGAGCGGGTGGACAACGAACGCTGGCTCAGCCTGCGCCGGCATGTCAAGGCCGTGAAGTGGATGAAGCGGATCGGCCTGCCGATCGATCGCGCGGTCACAACGTGGCACCGAGCGCCAACCGGCCTCCGCTGGATCTATCGCGGAGAATTTCCGGTGCGCCGTTCGGACATCCTCGTCAAGCTGACGCTGCTCACTCTGCGCGCCCAGCCGGTGCCGCTCGATCGACCCGCGTGCGGCGGCGACGTGCTGCCCCTTGCGGGCGTCGGGTTGTATCTGCGCACCGATTACTGGGCCACGGAGCGAGACGACGAGCGAATGAGCCGCGTCGTTGCGGAGTTAGCGGCGATCAGCGAGCGCGTCGTGTGTTTGACGCCTCGGCACGACCGGTTGCTCGATGGGATGGGTGTGCAGCAGGTCGTCATGGACCCGCCGCGCTTGACCGCCGGCGAAGACGCCATCGTCCTGGCGCCGACGCATTACGGGCCGATCGTCAAAGCGGCCTGCCAGACGCTGCGGCCAGCGTTCTTGTACGAGCGCATTTGTGCAGGCCAGTCGGTCGGCGCCGAGCTGAGTCAGGTGCTCGGCATTCCATACATCGTCGAATATCCAGGGTCTGACGTGGTGCTGCACGAGGCGCTCGATGGGATGGCCCCGTTCTATCCAGAGCTGTACGCCAAGGCCGAGGAGCTCGCGCTCCGGCAGGCGACCATCATCGTTGCCGGCTCGTCGAACCTCGAAGAACACGTGACCGCGCGAGGCGTGGATGCGGCCCGCGTGCTCGTCGTGCCCGGCGAAGCCGGCCTCGGCGTGCAATTACGAACGTTCGTCGAAGGCCAGGCGGGCGCCACTCGACACGCCAACAGCATTGAGACGGGCGATTCCTACAAAGATCAGATCCAGCGGCAGTGGAATCGGAATCCGGTCGGCTCACAACATGCCGGCACCTCTCAACCTCGCACGCTCGAATGGTTCCTCGAAGTCGAACGGCATCGATACCGTGTCTACGCGCCATGGATGCCGGAGACCATGGAATTCGCGCATCACGCCGGTCATGAAGTTCTCGAAATCGGCGGCGGCCTCGGCACCGATCTGGCCCAGTTCGCGATGCACGGGGCGACGGTCACCGACGTCGATCTCGCAGCCGGCCACCTGCAGCTCGCCGAGGAGAATTTCCGGTTGAGAGGCCTGCGGGGCCGCTTCGTTCACGACGATGCCGAGTCGCTTCCGTTCACCGACAATTCGTTCGACCTGGTCTACAGCAACGGCGTGCTGCACCACACACCGCACACCGCCAGAGTGGTCGGTGAAATCCATCGCGTCCTGCGTCCCGGCGGACGAGCGATTGTGATGGTCTATGCCGAACATTCGTGGCATTACTGGCGAAAACTGGTCTGGCTGTTCGGCGTCAAAGAAGGCATGCTCGAACGAATGTCGATGGGCGAGATCATGTCGCGGTCGGTCGAGCGATCGGCGAACGAGGCGAGGCCGCTGGTCAAGGCGTACACGAAGTCGGGCGCACAGGCGTTGTTCCAGGCGTTCGACCGCGTCGAAATCGTTCAGCGGCAGCTGTTGGCTGAGGAGCTTCCATCCGGATTGCAGTGGACGCTGCCGCTCAGCGAACGGATGCTGGGTTGGAACCTGATCGTCAAGGCGACGAAGCCCGGCGACGGCCGCAAGGCATCAAACTCATGAACACGAGTACGGCTGTCCCTTGGTGTCCTTTGTATCCTTTGTGTCCTTCGTGGGTGATTTGAGTCATGTGCGGAATTAACGGCGCGCTGGCGTTCACCTCCGGAACGTTCCGCGTTACCGAGCCCTACATCACCCGGATGCGCGACGCGATGGCGCATCGAGGACCGGATGGAGCGGCCACCTGGGTCGCACCCGATCAGCGCGTTGGATTCGGCCATCGCCGTCTGGCGATCATCGATCTCTCGGAGCGCGCCCGCCAGCCGATGGCCAACGAGGATGGCAGCCTGACGATTACCTATAACGGAGAGATCTACAACCATCGACAACTGCGTGCGGAGCTCAGCCAGTTCGGCCGGCGTCGCTGGCAGACCGATCACTCCGACACCGAAGTGATCCTGCACGCGTTCGACGAATGGGGCATCGATTGTTTGTCGCGCTTTCGCGGGATGTTCGCATTTGCTCTCTGGGACGCGCGTACGCAGCACCTCTGGCTCGTGCGCGACCGCATCGGGATCAAGCCGCTGTACTACAGCATCGAAGCCGGTCGCCTGACGTTTGCGTCGGAGATCAAGTCGCTGCTGACCGATCCCGACGAGCGGCGAGCGATCGACGAATCGGCGCTGTTCCACTACCTGTCGTTCCTCACGACGCCCGGTCCCGAGACGCTGTTCGCCGGCATCAGGAAAGTCCCGCCGGCCACGTGGATGCGTGTCAGCGCGGACGGCACCGTCCGTGAGCGCCGGTACTGGGACGTGTGGGACGATGCGACGGTCCTGGCACGGGCGGGAGAAGACGAAATCGCCGAACGTGTGCTCCACGAGCTGCGCACGTCGGTCGGCCTTCGCAAGGTGAGCGACGTACCGGTCGGTGTGTTTCTTTCGGGTGGGCTCGACTCGAGCACCAATGCCGCGTTGTTCTCCGCAGGCGAGCAGACGCCCGTCAAGACGTTCTCGATCGGCTACGCGGAGTCGTTCCATTCGTACGAGAACGAGCTCGTCTTCGCGCGCCAGATGGCGGCACGTGTCGGCGCCGACCATCACGAGTACCTGATACACGCGGACGACATCATCGCCTTCCTGCCCCGCATGGTGCAGTTACAAGACGAGCCGATTGCCGACCCGGTCTGCGTGCCGCTGTACTACGTGGCCAGGCTGGCGCGGGAAAACGGCGTGGTCGTGTGTCAGGTCGGTGAAGGCGCAGACGAGCTGTTCATCGGCTATCCGAGCTGGATGGAGGCGCTCAAGCGACAGCGCTGGAACGACTGGCCGGTGCCACGCGCGATCAAGCGCGCCGGCTGCGCCACGCTCGCCACGCTCGGGTACGACAGGACCGTGCATCTGGAGTGGCTGCGGCGCGGCGCCCGCTGCGAGCCGCTGTTCTGGAGCGGCGCCGAAGCGTTTACCGATGCCGAGAAGCGGAGGCTGCTGTCGCCGCGTCTCCGTCGCGCGCTCGGCGGTCTCACGTCGTGGGAGGCCATTCAGCCGATACGAAGACGATTCGAGGCGCGGGCGCCCGAGCCGACGCATGTGAATTGGATGTCGTACGTCGATCTCAACCTCAGGCTGCCCGAGCTCCTGCTGATGCGCGTGGACAAGATGACGATGGGCGTGGGCCTGGAGGGGCGAGTGCCATTTCTCGATCACGAGTTCGTGAGCCTTGCGATGAGCATTCCGGCGGCGCTGAAAACGAAGGACAACACGCTGAAATACGTGCTGAAGAAAGCGGTGAGGGGTCTTGTTCCCGACAACGTGATCGCGCGCCCGAAACAGGGGTTCGGCGTGCCGGTCGGCGAGCTCTTTCAGGGCCCGCTGCAGCTGCTGGCGCAGTCGGAGCTGCAGCGCTTCTGCGCCGACGCGGATCTGCTGGACGCGCGCGAAGTCCGGCACGTGATGGAGACGGCCGACGGCTCGAAGCGATGGTACCTGCTCAATCTCGCGCTGTGGTGGCGGACGTTCATCGCCGAGGATATTCCTCGATTGCCGGTGCTCGAGACCGCGTGAGCCGGCGAGTGACCATCGTGCGTCCCGGCGTCCCCGCTCCACCGGCGGCGCCCGGCGAACTGGTCGTCTCGTTCGACGAATTCACCCGGTGGCTCCGGCGCGGAACCGTGCTGAAGCACGTCGCCCGACATGGGGAAGGGCGACTGCTCGTCCATCGCCTCGAGTCGGCGGGACGGCCGCTGCCGCTTGCGCTCGCGCTGCGCGTGATGAGTCGCGGACGCGTGGCGGTCGAAGATGTCCGCGGTCGAATCCGCCGGTTAACCGGCAGCCTGCTTTTGCGCTGGACCGCGCAGCTCGCGACCGAGCCGTTTCGCATACGAGCGCTGTTGCGCAGCGTGGAACGCGCGCTCGAAACGATCGAGACCGCAAACCATCGGACGGGACGGCAACCGCCGATCTTGAACCTGACCGCCTCGCCGCTCTATCTCCGCACCGATCTGAGTTTTGGCGTGCGCGCCGGCGGCTCGGTCGCCCACATCTCCGGCGTCCTCAACGAGCTCGACCGCTTCACCGGACCAGTCAAGGTGCTCACGACCGACGACATCCCGACGGTGAAAAGCGGCGTCGAGGTGTGTCTTGTCCCTCCGGCCGAAGCCTTCTGGAATTTCAGGGAGCTGCCGACCTTTCTCTTGAACGATGCCTTTGACGCGGCGGCCGATGCCGCGATCGGCCGGCGCCGGCCGGCGTTCGTCTATCAGCGATACAGTCTGAACAACTACGCCGGAATCAGAATCGCGCGCCGGCACGGCGTGCCGTTCGTGCTGGAGTACAACGGCTCGGAAATCTGGATGGGGCGGCATTGGAGCCGGCCGCTCAGGCACGAGGCGTTGTCCCGGCGGATCGAACTGCTCAATCTCTCCTCAGCCGATTTGATCGTCGTGGTCAGCCGCGCCATGCAGGACGAAATCGTCGCCCGCGGCATCGATCCCGGGTCGATCTGCGTGAACCCCAACGGCGCCGATGCGACCCGCTATCGGCCGGATATCGATGGCACGGCCGTTCGTGAGCGTTTCGGCCTGCGCAGCATGGTCGTGGTCGGGTTCCTCGGTACGTTCGGTCCGTGGCACGGCGCTGAAGTGCTGGCGAGCGCGTTCGTCAAGCTGCTTCAGGAACAGCCTGCGCGGGCGAGCGCGGTCCGTCTCCTGCTGATTGGCGACGGCGCCACGCTGGCGGCGGTGCGGCGGATTCTGACGGATGGCGGGGCCATGGGCGCCGCAGTTTTCACAGGCCTGGTTCCGCACGAAGACGCGCCGGCATATCTCGCGGCGTGCGACGTGCTCGGCTCACCACACGTCGCGAATCCGGACGGGACGCCGTTCTTCGGATCGCCGACGAAACTGTTCGAGTACATGGCGATGGGGAAGGGCATCATCGCGTCGGACCTCGAGCAGATTGGTGAAGTGCTCGAGCACAACCGCACGGCCTGGCTCGTCGCACCTGGCGATGTCAGCGGGCTGGCGCACGGGCTCCGGCGCTTGATCGACGACGCGGAGCTGCGCCGGGC
>QHWF01000101.1 GCA_003222455.1 Acidobacteriota bacterium | reverse complement strand
CTCTGCGGCGCGCGTGTGGGAACAGGCCCAGGCCGATCTGCGACTGCGATCGATACCGGTGATTCTCCTGGTGGCCGACTTCGAGGCGGCTGACGCCGTCGTGCGCGGGTGGCGGCCTGCCGCGGTATTGCACAAGCCTTTCCATCTCACCGCGCTGACGGCCGCCGTGCGTCGTATCCTGCGGGCCGACTCGGACCCGTCCGAGTCATGGTGAATGATGAACTTCTTACGTGCGGAGGCGTGTCAGGTTCGCGCCGGGCGGTGCACACGTTTGCGCGGTTTGTCGTGGCGCCGGATTCCTGTCGGACCGATCTGTTCGAAAACGACGCCGTACGGCTGGCAGACGCTATGCACTGAGCTAACGGGAACACACAATCGAAAGGAGTGAAACCATGGAGGCATCGAACTGGACTCTCGCCACGGGTCAGCAACCGGGAAGACGCAAAGTGTACTGATGACTCGAGGACTCGAGGACCTGTCGATGGCGTGACGCGTTCGCGCCGCCAGGAGAGATCCTCGAATCCTCGAATCCCCGCAGATCCTCGTCCCTCAGATCCTCAAACTAGGCAATCGCCGCACGCGATCCGGCCGTCACCCGCAGGGCCCTGAACCGCTGGAACGGCAGATGGCAGTCATGCTGTTTCAGAAACCCCAGGAACCGTTTGTAATCGTCAGCCGCCATGTTGAAGAGGCCCAGCAGCAGGCGATAGCTGCCGTGCGTCTGCTCCAGGCCGGTCCGGACGATGTGGCGCATGTCGTCGCGGGTGATGTCCCGCGACATGAAGGCCGGATACGCCGTGGTCCAGAACGATTCCTTGTGAATCAGGACGCGCTCGAGGATGCCGTCCACGCGCGCCTGATGGGAGATCGACGCGCGCAGCGAGCCGGCCTCCTCCTGCCGTGCGGGCGCGGTGTACGCCGCGATCTCCGCTGAGAGATCCTCGGGCTCGACGATCGGGTTGTTCACCCGCAACACGAGCCGCTCGATCACGTTGCGCAGTTCACGGATGTTTCCCGGCCACGGATAGACCGTCAGCAGATCCAGCGCCGTGCGCGACAGGCCCAGCACTGGCCGCTGGTGTGAATCGGCGAAGATTTGCAGGTAATGGTCGAGCAGGATCGGAATGTCCGACTGGCGCTCACGCAGCGGCGGGATCCGGATTTCGTAGACGTTGAGCCGGTAATAGAGGTCTTCGCGAAATTCGCGGGCGGATGCGGATTCGAGGAGGTTGCGGTTCGTCGCCGTGACGACGCGCACGTCGATGTGCGACTGCATCGCGGGCGCACCCACCGTCTGAATTTCGCCGGTTTCCAGAAAGCGCAGCAGGAGCGCCTGCATGCGCAGGCTCATTTCACCGACTTCGTCCAGAAACACGGTACCGGTGTGCGCCTGGCGCAACAGGCCGGGATTATCGCGGAAGGCGCCGGTGAAGCTGCCGCGCGCATGGCCGAAGAACTCCGACTCGAGCAGGCTATCGGGAATGCCGGCGCAATTGATCGTAATGAACGGCGCCACATTCCGCCCGCTGCGCAGGTGAATCGCCCGGGCGACCACCTCTTTGCCGACACCCGTTTCTCCCGTCAGCAAGACCTTGGCGTCCGAGCGCGCGGCCGAGTCGATGTCGGCCTGGATGCGCTGCATCGCGTCGCTGGTCCCCAGCAGCGGGTATTTCTTGAGCGTGGCGCGTGAATCGATCGGAGCCATGGTGGTAATTGTTCGCATCCGCTTTGATATCAAATGGCTGCCGTGCGGCGTGCATCGCGTGCACCATCATCTGGTGACGCCACATCGTCCGCAACGCGCGCCGAGACCGCGTCAGTGATTGGGGACCGGAACCCCACTGGTCTTCTCTTGATGAGAAGATCTATCATGCCTATAATGTCGTATGTTGCACCATAGTATGCCTTCAAATCGTGCGATAAGCTGTACTTTAAAGAACAGTAAGCGCAAAAAGATCGCTCGTGTCGCTTTGTTGATGCGTTCTGGTGTCGCGTTCGATAATCATTCTATCTTCCCCAGGCAGACTTTTGTCGGCCTTCTGCGGTCCCGCCTGGAAAACATCATCGCAAGTAGCTGATGCATAAGCAGTTACATGCGACTAAAAAAAGAGTTGACACCTGAGGTTGAGCCTTTAGAATGCGCTTCCTCACGGCTCAGTCGGTTTTGACCTTCCCGACTTGACGCCCGTCGAACCTCGGGTTCGGCGCGTTCACGGTTCGGCGGGCCCTCGAGGGACTTCCCCAGAACACACGGGATGTAAGTCACGGGGCGAAGCTTTGTGCACCCGCTAACCTCAACAACTCATTCTCTTTGATCGATTGAAAAAGCCATGATCCCCAGCGCCTCTCTTCCGGCCGGTACGCGTGAGATTGGAGCCATCCGGCCCATCACCGTTCTCTATCTTGGCTGCCCCCAGGCAGCCAGGGCCGAGGCCGAGAAGCACCTGGCCGCCCTTCGCATCACCGTGATGTGGGCCGACTCGAGCGTCGCGGCCTTAGCGGAATTGCAGCGACGCGACGTTCCGGTCCTCGCCGACTTCGCGCGCGGCGGCGCCGTGCTCGAGCCGCTCCGCGAGTTGCGCGCCAAGCATCCGGCCATGCTGCTCGTCGCCATCGTCGACCCGTCACGCCCCGATCTGGCCAATGAAGCCGTGCTGGCCGCCGCGGCCGACGTGCTCGCGGCGCCCCTGAACGGTCGCCGGCTCCTGCGGACGCTCGAGCGCGAGCGTGCCTATGCGGCCTGCGATGTGGTGCCGGTGGACGCCGAGGTCGACGAGTTGTACTGCCTGTCGCCCGCCATGCGTGAGCTGCAATCACGCATTGCGGCCGCCGCCCTCTCGCGGGCGGGCGTGCTGGTGTGCGGCGATCCCGGCACGGGTCGCGAAACCGTGGCGCGCGCGCTTCATGTGGCGGCGCGCACGCTCCGGCCGGGAGCGTTCGTCCCGATCGACTGCGCCGCGCACGATCCCGAGCAACTGGGGATCGACCTCTTCGGTGTGGCATCGCGCGCCGAGGAGCATCTTCCGGCCCGCGGGCTGGAGCGCGTGAGCCGGACCGGCCGCCTGCACGACGCGCTCAGCGGCACGCTGTACCTGCGCAATCTCCCCGAAGCGCCGACGCGGATGCAGCGTCGTCTCGCACGCCTCCTCCGCGACCGTGAGGCGGTGCTGGCCGAGACGGGTGACGTCATCGCCCTCGACGTCCGGTGTATCGTCGCCGCCGACAGTCACCTCGACGCCGCGTTACGCGACGGCAGCGTGCACGACGAGTTGTATCGGCGCGTCTCGGTCGCCCGCCTCGACGTACCCGCGCTGCGGCACCGGCGCGAAGACATCCCGGCGCTGGCGAATTATTTCCTGCGCCAGGCGTGCGCTGCACAGAAAGTGCCGCACAAGGTCTTCTCCCGGTCCGCGCTGGTGCTGTTGTCGGCGCTCCCGTGGTCCGGCAACGCCACCGAACTGAGCACGCTCATGCGCACCATCGTCGGCGGCCTGGCGACGCGGGGCATCGGCGTGGAGGACGTCCTGGCGCACGTGCGGCTCGATACCGGCTCGGTGATGGTGGCGCGCGGCGGCACGCTCCGCCAGGCGCGCGCCCAGTTCGAGCAGCAGTACATCGCCTCGATTCTGCAGCAGCACCGCGGCCGGATCACCCAGGCGGCCAAGGCGCTCGGCATCCAGCGAACGAACCTGTATCGCAAGATGCGCACGCTCAGGGTCTCGTCGGCGGCTCAGGAACGATGACCGCTCGAATCATGAGCCGTGTCCCCGACCATGACGATCAGCGCAGCCATGGCGGCGCACGCGGAACGTCCGTGCCCGAGGGCTCGGTTGGCGACGGGTGCGTGCCTGCGGTGTTGCTTTCCAGCGTGCGGTGGTAGTCACAAGAGATACACAACTTGCGAGACTGTTGCGGTTATTCCTCCGGACGGCGATAGTGATGCCCGACAGACCATCGTTTGTCGGTTCGTTTTCGTGCGGGCGCAGGCCTGCAGGTGAGGGAATTTGTGATGCATCGTATTCTCGCGTTCGCGCTCGTAGTTTCCATGGCGGGGACCCCGGCGGTCTTCGCGGCTGGCGCCGCCCAGTCGCCCGCTGACAGTTCGATGTCCGGAGCGGTCAAGAGTTCGACCGGCCGGATGATCGCCAGCACCACCGTCCGTCTCCGCGACCTGGAGACGGGACAGATCGTCGCCATCACCACCAGCGACGCGGCCGGGCAGTTCTCGTTCCTCGGCCTGGCGGCCGGCAGCTTCACGGCGGAAATCGTCAACGCGGCCGGTGAGATCATCGGCTCCAGCGCGCCGATTTCGGTCATGGCCGGCTCCTCGATCACGGGCGTCGTCGTTGTGACGACGGATCGTTCGTCGAAAAAGGGCGGGTTCTTCATGTCGACGGCCGGCGTGATTGCGCTGGCGGCGTCTGGCGCGGCCGTGGCCGGTGTCACGATGGCGACTCGGACGACTGCCAGCGGATCGAGGTAGTCGCAGTGTTTCGTGGGCCCGGCGCCATGCCGGGCCCTGACTTTCAAAGTTTTTCCCGGCCTCAACTTTCCCGACCTCAACGTGACCGGGTTTTCTCCCCTGCAGGAGTGGATTGTGACTTCGCGCGTATTGCCCTTCGTCATGCTCTCGTTCGTGCTCGCTGCGGCCGCCTCGGCCCAGACCCTTCCTGAAGGCGTGCCCGAGACGGCGCGCATGCACTTCGGCCGCATCCGGTTGAATCCGACCGTGGCGTTGACCAATGCGGGCGTCGACGACAACGTCTTCAATGCGTCTGACATCGATCATCCGCGGAGCGACTTCACCATGACGCTCACGCCGAAGAGCGACCTGTGGTTTCCCCTCGGCCGCAGCTGGGTCAAGGCCTCGGTCAACGAAGACTTCGTGTACTACCGCGAGTTCGCCAGCGAGCGCTCGATCAACTCGGGCTACCGCGGCGACGTCATCGTGCCGCTGAACCGGATCACCCTCAATGTGGGCGGTGGCTATGTGAACACGCGCGACCGTCCCGGGTACGAAATCGATGCGCGCTCACGGCACACCGGCACCGACTATCACGGGTCCGCGGAGCTGAAAGCGCTGGGGAAGACCTTCATCGGCATCGGCGGCTCGCGAGCGCACATCGGGTTCGAGCCGGACGCCTTCTTCCTCGGGCGGAGTCTCCGGACCGAGCTGAACCGGACGACGACCATTTCGAACCTGACGGTCCGCCACCAGCTGACGCCGGTGACGAGAGTACTCGGCCATCCGCGATTCCGACAGCACACATGTCGAGATGGGCGTCCACTTCAACGCGCGCCTCGGCGGTTCTGCCGCCCTCGGGTTCCGCAACTTCCAGCCGCTCGATTCACAGGTGCCCGCGTATCACGGTCCGACCGCGCGCGTCGACATGTCGATTGCGCCGTTCGGCGCCACGCGGATCGGCGTGCAGCTGGGTCGCGACATTCAGTACTCGCTCGAAGCGACCCAGCCGTACTACCTGGAGAGCGGCGGCGGGCTCTGGATCAGGCAAGCCATTTCAGGGCCGTTCGACTTCATCGGCCGCTTCGGGGCGCAACGGCTCTCGTATCGCGGCCGCATTGGCACGCCAGGGCTCGTCGATCGAACAGATTCTATTCAATCGTTTGGCGGCGGCCTCGGGTATCGGGGGGGGAGGTATATGCGGATTAAATTCAACGTGGACAAACAACAGCGGACCTCGGATCTCGCACGCCATTCATATGGTGGCGTACGGTATGGCACGTCTGTGACCTATGGCTACTAAGAACATCATGCGCTCGCATCTGATTACATCGGCGGCCGCCGCGCTCCTCTGTGTCGTGGTGGGCGCCACACTCGTCGCCCAGTCGACGCCGCCGGCGGCATTCTCCTCTCCCGTGACCGATTACATCGTCGGCCCGCAGGACGTGCTGGCGATTACGTCGTACGATCAGGCCGATCTGTCGGGCAAGTTCTCGGTCGAAGCGGACGGAACGTTCACGTATCCGCTGATCGGCCGCTTCAAGGCCGGCGGGTTGACGCTTCGCGCCGCAGAAATGCAGCTCAAGGCGCAGCTCAAGAACGAGGGGTTCTTCAATAATCCCCAAATCACCGTCGCCGTCGAGCAGTACCGCAGCCAGAAAGTCTTCATCGTCGGCGAAGTACGGTCGCCCGGCCCGTATCCGATCACGGGCGACATGAAGCTGATCGAGGCTCTGGCGCGCGCCGGATCAACGCTGCCGACCGCGAGCGGCGAAGTCGTCATCGTGCACCCGTCCGCCGACCAGGCGGCCAGCGGCCCGCTGCTGCCGGCCGCGGCCGACGGCGACAACGTCGTGCGCATCGACCTGCAGGACCTGCAGACCGGTGCCGCCGCGAGCAACACCGCTCTTCGTGATGGCGACACGATCTATGTGCCGCGCGCCGAGAGCATCTACGTCTTCGGGCAGGTGAAGAACCCGGGCGCTTACGCGCTCCCGCAGCGCATGACCACCGTGCTGCAGGCACTGTCGCTCGCGGGCGGCGTGACCGATCGCGGGTCCACATCCCGCATCCGCATCGTGCGGATTGTCGATGGTCAGAAGAAGGACATCAAAGTGACGCTCGGCGACACAATTCAGCCGGGAGACACGATTATCGTTTCGGAAAGGTTCCTGTAATGGCAGACCAGTTTCAGCTCGATCCCGGCGATCTCGACAACCAGAAGAAGAACCTCGCGCCCCGGCCGCGGCGTGCGGTTCGTGCGGCGAGTGGCAAGCCGGCGGCGGCCGAACACGCGCTCGAGGAGGTGCACCTCTCCGACTACGTGAAGATCATGTACCGCCGGCGCTGGCCGGCCGGAACCGCCTTCATGCTCGTCGTGCTCGTCGTGCTCGTTTACACGTTCACGGCGACGCCGATTTACAAAGCGCGCGTCCAGCTCCTCATCGAAGACGAGAAATCGAACGTCGTCTCGTTCAAGGAAGTCATCGAGCAGGACAAGGCGACCAACGATTACTATCAGACGCAGTACCGGATTCTTCAGAGCCGGTCGCTCGCACGCCGCACGCTCGATCGCATGGGCGCGTGGGACACCTTCGACTCCGCGAAAGCGCCGAAGAAGATGAGCATCAGGACGGCCGTGGCATCGGTGGTCGCCCCGGTGTTCCATCTGTTCGTGGCCAGGAAGGCGATCGAGCCGGAGCAGACGGGAGAGACGACGACGCAATCGCGGATCCTGAACGACTTCCTGTCCAATCTCACCATCTCGCCGATCCGCAACAGCCGGCTCGTTGAGATCGAGTTCGCATCCCCCTATCCCTACGTGGCCGCCAACGTCGCCAACAGCCTGTCGAAGGCGTACATCGAACTGAATCTCGAGTACAAGTTCACGGCATCCAGGGACGCGTCCGACTGGCTCGGCGAGCGCATGGGCGAACAGCGGAAGACCGTCGACGCGAGCGAACGCGCCCTGCAGGTCTACCGCGAACAGCACGACGCGGTGTCGCTCGAAGAGCGGCAGAACATCGTCGTGCAGAAGCTGGCGGACCTGAACGCCGCCGTGACGCGCGCCAAGACGGAGCGGATTCAGAAAGAGTCGGCGTACGAGCAGATCAAGGCGGTCCAGAGCGATCGGGAAGCCCTGGACACGATTCCCGCCATTCTGTCGAATGTCTTTATCCAGCAGCAGAAAACCGAGCTGGCGGAATTACAGCGGCAGGAATCGCAGCTCTCCGAGAAGCTCGGCCAGCGCCATCCGGACATGTTGAAGGCGAAGCTCAACGTTCAAAACGCCGAGGCGCGGATTCAGGCCGAGATCAACAAGGTCGTGCATGCGCTGTCGAACGACTATCAGGCGGCGCTCGCCCAGGAGCAGAGCCTGATGCACGCGCTCGATCAGCAGAAGAACGATGCGCTCGCCCTGAACCGCAAGGGGATCGAATACGGCGCCCTGCAGCGGGATGCGGCCAGCAACCGTCAGATCTTCGAGTCGCTGCTGCAGCGCACCAAGGAGACCGGCATCTCGGGCGAGCTCAAAGTGAGCAACATCCGGATCGTCGACGCGGCGGAGCTCCCGCAGGTGCCGGCGAGTCCGGACAAGCCGCTCAACGTGCTGCTCGCCATCCTTGGCGGATCCATCATGGCCGTCGGCCTCGCGTTCTTCTTCGAATACTGCGACAACCGGATCAAGTCGCCGGCCGAAATCAAGGCGCACCTGGGCCTGCCGTTCATCGGCATGATTCCCAAGATGGCCGTGGCCGACGGCGAGTCGGCGCCGCTGCTCGACAAGGGCGCGACGCCGAACTTCGCCGAGGCGATGCGCACGGTGCGGACCAACGTCCTGTTCTCCTCGACGGCCGACGGCGGCCAGTCGATCGTCGTGACGAGCAGCGGACCGGGTGAAGGAAAGACCGTCGTGTCGAGCAATCTGGCGCTGGCCCTGGCCCAGACCGGCCAGCGCGTCCTCCTGATCGACGCCGACATGCGGCGGCCTCGAGTCCACCAGGTGTTCGCGGAACGGCAGGAGCCGGGTCTGTCGAACATCCTCGTCGGCGACACCAAGACCGGCGATGCGGTGCGGCCCACGTCCTGCTCCACGCTGTGGATCCTCCCGGCCGGCCACCTGCCGCCGAATCCGGCCGAGCTGCTCGGATCCAAGCGCTTCGAGGATTTCATCGAGACGCTCAAGGACCACTTCGCGTTCGTCATCATCGACTCGCCGCCGATCATGGCGGTCAGCGACTCGGCGATCGTGGCCCACATGGCCGACGGCGTCCTGTTCGTCATCGGCTCGGAAATGACCAGCCGCGGCGTGGCGCGTACAGCGGTGGAGCAGTTGATCAACGCGAACGGTCACATGATCGGCGCCGTGCTCAATCGCGTCGACCTCACGCACAACGCCTATTACTACTCGCAATATTACCGCCGCGAATACGGCCACTACTACATCAAGGGCGCGAACACCAAGAGCGCAGACGCCAAGAGCGCGTAAGAGCCCGCTCAATCACAGAGGACGCGGTTTCTCCGCGTTCTCCATTCCCCCGTGGTGATCAGGGTTCGTCACGCCCCCCACACACTTCGAGGATCAACGATGAAACAGGTTCTTATTCGCCGGGGCGAGGCGGTCGCGGACGATGTCCCGGCCCCCGCGCTTGAAGCCGGTACCGCACTCGTCGCGGTGCAGCGCTCCTGCATCTCGGTCGGGACGGAGCTCAGTGGCTTGAAACGCAGCGCGATGCCGATCTGGCAGCTCGCCGCACGGTATCCGGACCACGCGAAGAAAGTGATTCAGACCGTCGCGACCATGGGCGTCAGCCGGACGTGGAACGTCGTGCAAGGACAGCTGTCTGCCGGCACGCCGGCCGGCTATTCCGCTGCCGGTATCGTCGTCCAGGTGGGACCGGGACTCGAAGGCATCCGTCCCGGCGATCGCGTCGCCTGTGCCGGCGCGCAGTGCGCCCACCATGCGGAAGTGATTCGCGTTCCGCAGAACCTGATGACCGTGGTTCCCGACGCGGTCACCTTCGAGGAAGCCAGCACGGTGGCGCTGGGCGCCATCGCGATGCAGGGCGTCCGCCGGGCACAGCCGACCCTCGGCGAAACCTTCGTGGTCATCGGTCTGGGCGTGCTCGGCCAGCTCACCGCGCAACTGCTGCGCGCCAGCGGCTGCCGCGTGATTGGCATCGATCTGGATGCGACGCGCCTCGCCTTCGCGCAGGAGCTCGGCATGCATGCCGGGGTGAGACTCGACGATGGACCGGATGTCGATCAGGTGACGCGGCTGACCGACGGCCATGGCGCCGACGGGGTCGTCATTACCGCGGCGACGGCATCCGACGCTGTCGTCTCGAGCGCCTTCCGCATGTGCCGGCGCAAAGGGCGGGTGGTTCTCGTCGGTGACGTCGGCCTGAATTTGAACCGCGCTGACATGTATGCCAAGGAGCTCGACTTCTTCATCTCGTGCTCGTACGGGCCGGGCCGGTACGACTCGAGCTACGAGGAACGCGGCGCCGACTATCCGCTCGCGTACGTGCGATGGACGGAAAACCGCAACATGTCCGAATACCTGCGGCTGATCGAGCAGGGACGTGTCCAGGTCAAGCCGTTGATCTCGGCGACGTATCCCGTTGATCAGGCGGACGCGGCCTATGCCGCCCTCCAGTCGCCGAACCGGCCGCTGCTGGTGCTGTTGTCGTACTCCTCGGCGAGCCAGACGGGCCCAGGGACGATGTCGACCGTGGTGCAGAACCCGAAACCATTGCCCGCGCGCGCGGGCGCCGTGCGGTTCGCGCTGATCGGCGCCGGCGGCTTCGCCAAGGGCATGCACCTGCCGAATCTGCACGCACTGCCGAACCTCTGTCATCTGCGCGGCGTCGTCAGCCGCTCCGGTCATAACGCGTCGGCGACGGCGCGCCGATGGGGCGCGACATACTGCGGCACCGATTACCACGAGGTGTTGAAGGACGCAGAGGTTGACGCGGTCATCATCGCCACGCGGCACAATCTGCACGCGTCGATGACGCTCGACGCGCTTCGCGCCGGCAAGCACGTCCTCCTCGAGAAGCCGCTCGCGCTGAGCCGATTGGAGCTCGAGAGCCTTTCGCGCTTTTACAGCGACGCTGGCTCGAGCGCGACGCCTCTGCTGCTGACCGGATTCAATCGACGGTTTTCGCCGCACGTGACGCGCATCAAGGAATGGCTGGCGGCGCGGACCAATCCGATGATCATCAACTACCGGATGAACGCGGGCTATCTGCCGCTGGATCACTGGTGCCACGGTCCCGAGGGCGGCGGCCGCAACCTCGGCGAGGCCTGCCATATCTACGACCTGTTCACGTTCCTCACAGGTGCCCGCGTGGCGGACATCAACGTCTCCGCGATCGTTCCGGCCACCGGCCATTACAAGCGCCAGGACAATTTCACCGCGTCGATGACCTTCGCTGACGGCTCCGTGGCGACCCTGACGTACACGGCGCTCGGCGCCAAGGACCACGCCAAGGAGCGGATGGAGATTTTCGTGGACGGGAAGGTCATCGCGCTCGACGACTACAAGTCGCTGACCGTCAGCGGCGCACCGCGCAAGCCGTTCAAGACCCGGCTGCCGGAAAAGGGGCAGAAGGAAGAGCTCGAAGCGTTTGCGCGCGCCATCCAGCAGGGTGGTCCGTCGCCCATCGCGCTGTGGGAGCAGGAGCAGGCCACCGCTATTGCGCTCGACGTCGAAGGCGCACTGAATCGAGAAATCTGATGTGCGGCATTGTCGGCAGCGTTTCGTTCGATCAGTCGTCGTTCGTCTTCACCGAGCCCTACATCCGCCGGATGCGCGACACGATGACTCATCGTGGCCCTGACGGCGGCGGCATCTGGATGTCGTCGGACGGCCGGGTGGGCCTCGGTCACCGCCGCCTGTCGATCATCGATCTCTCGACGGTGGCCAACCAGCCGATGGCCAACGAAGACGGCACGCTGCAGGTGGTCTTCAACGGCGAGATCTACAATCACGCGGAGGTCCGCAAGGAGCTCGAGGCGCTCGGCGGACACCGGTGGAAGACGAGCCACTCCGATACCGAAGTGATCCTGCACGCGTTCGAGGAATGGGGCATCGACTGCCTGCACAAGTTCCGCGGCATGTTCGCGATCGCGCTCTGGGACGCTCGTGAACGGTGCCTCTGGCTGGTCCGCGATCGGATCGGCGTGAAGCCGCTCTACTACAGCATTCACCACGGCCGGATCACGTTTGCGTCCGAGATCAAAGCGCTGCTCGAAGATCCGCAGCAGCGGCGCAGCGTCAACGAGGATGCGCTCTACCACTACCTCTCGTTTCTGACCACGCCGGCGCCGGAGACGCTGTTCGAAGGCATTCACAAGCTGCCGCCGGGATCGTGGTTGCGCGTGTCCGCGAACGGCGATACCCAGGAGCGGCGGTACTACGACGTGTGGGACCACGTCGACCCGCTCGAGGGCGTGAGCGAAGACGAGATTGCCGAGCGCGTGATCGCCGAGCTGCGCACGGCGGTGGAGCTGCGCAAAGTGAGCGATGTGCCGGTCGGTGTGTTCCTGTCCGGCGGCATCGACTCGAGCACGAACGCGCGGCTCTTCTCCGACGGCGACGGGATGCCCGTGCGCACGTTCAGCATCGGATACGACGGCGAGTACGGTTCGTACAAGAGCGAGCTGCCGTACGCACGCATGATGGCGCAGCAGGTGGGCGCCGAGCACCACGAGCGGCTGTTGACGCAGCAGGACCTGCTCGACTTCCTGCCGCGGATGATCCACCTCCAGGACGAGCCCATCGGCGATCCCGTCTGCGTGCCGGTGTATTACGTCGCGGAACTGGCCCGCCGCCACGGCGTCATCGTGGCCCAGGTGGGCGAGGGCGCCGACGAGCTGTTCTGTGGCTACCCGGCGTGGCGGCGGGCGCTGCGCCTGCAGCGCGCCGACGCGTTGCTGCCGTCCACGTCCCTGAAGCGGCTGGCGCTGACCGGGCTGCGCCTCGCGGGCAAGGAACAGGGCCATCGCTACGAGACGCTGCGCCGCGCCGCGGCCGGCCAGCCGGTCTTCTGGGGCGGTGCCGACGCCTTCACCGATGCCCAGAAGCACCGGTTGCTGTCGCCGCGGCTTCGGCGCCGGTTCGAGGGCGTCACCTCGTGGCAGGCGCTCGAGCCGATCTGGCAGCGCTTCAACGAAACGGCCTGGGAGCGGTCCGACCTGAACTGGATGTCATACCTCGATCTGAGCCTGCGCCTGCCCGAGCTGCTGCTCATGCGTGTGGACAAGATGAGCATGGGCGTGTCGCTCGAAGGGCGGGTGCCGTTCCTCGATCACAAGTTCGTGGAGCTGGCGCTCGGCATCCCGACCGCGCTCAAGACGAAGAATGGCGAGTTGAAATACATCCTGAAGAAGGCCGTGCGCGGCCTCATTCCCGACGAAATCATCGACCGCAAGAAGCAGGGATTCGGCGTGCCGGTGCACGAATGGTGCCTCGGCGCCCTCGGCGATCGCGTCAGCCGCGAGCTCGACCGCTTCTGCGTCGAGACCGACTTCATCGACCGGCGCGCCGTCGCGCGGCTCGCGGAGCAAAAACAGGGACCGCCCCTCTGGTACTTGTTGAACCTCGCGTTGTGGTGGAAGCATTTCATCGCCGGCGAATCGCTCGAGACCGACGAGGTCGACGGACGCGAAGCGTTCCGGGCCGATCCGCAACTGCTGGCGAACTGAACGCCATCCTTCGGACACTCACGCCGTCTGTTGCCGCCATTGCTGACGATCCAATCGACCCGACCCGACACGATCGGCGACCCGACCCGACACGACACACGACGAATGACATCATTGATCCAGACGGAAGAAATGCGGCGGTCGGGCCTCGCCCGGCTCGCGCGCATGCTTCGCAAACCTCCTCACATCGTCCTGCTCCGCGTGTTGACCGAAGTCAGCACGCAGACCGACAGGTTCCGCGCGCCGTTACGTGCGCGCGGTCTGGACGATGCCGCTCTGCTGCGGGCCACCGAGTCCTCAACGCTCGACGGGCTGTGGGAGAGCGTGTCCCGGCGGCTGCACGCGGTCGTCGTTCGCCCGATCGACCAGGCGATGTACGAGCGCCTGTGCCCCGGCGATGGCGATCGCATTCTCGCCGCAGCCGAAGCGGCGCTGTCCCACCGGGTCGATCTTCTCGGCTCGGGTCGCGTTGATCTCGGCCCGCGAATCGACTGGCATACCGACTTCAAGACGGGAAAGACCTGGCCGTTGCGGTTCATGCATGACCTCGATTACCTGAACCTCGATTGTCCGAGCGACGTGAAAGTGCCGTGGGAACTGTCGCGGATGCACTGGTTGATTCCTGCGGCGCAGGCCTATTTGCTGACGGGCGATGAACGGTACGCATACGCCGTCCGCGACGTGCTCGAGGACTGGATGGCCGCCAATCCGTATGCCGGCAGCGTCAATTGGGCCTGTGCCATGGAAGTGGCGATGCGGATCATGTCGTGGACGTTCTTCTTCCACGTCTTCAATCGCAGTCAGGCCTGGTCCGAGCCATCGTTTCAGTCGCGCTTTCTGCGCTCGTTGTTTCTCCATGGAGAGTTCACGGAGCGATACATCGAGCGCTCGCACATCAACGGGAACCATTTCACCGCTGACGCCGCCGGTCTGGTGTGCGCCGGCTTGTTCTTCGGGAAGGGCAGCACCCCGACGCGCTGGGCCGCCGAGGGATGGCGATTCCTCTGTCAGGAACTCCCCCGACAGGTACTGGCCGACGGCGTCAATTTCGAAGCGTCGGTTCCGTATCATCGGCTGGTCCTCGAGCTGTTTTTCATCGCGGCCCGATATCGCGAGGCGTGCGGCCTGCCGGTGCCCGACGAGTACAAAGATCGCGTCGTCGCGATGGCTCGCTTCACGATGGCGTATTCGCGCCACGACGGCACGAGCCCATTATTGGGAGACGCCGACGACGCGCGGGCGCTGCCCCTGGGCGGTCAGCCAATCGGCGATCATCGGTATCTCATCGGCTTGATCGGCTCGCACTGGAACGTGCCGGACCTGATTCAGGCGTTTCGCGGACCCCGGGCGGAAATGGTCTGGGCGCTGGGTCCCCGTGCGGCTGCATCGCTCAACGAACCTGAAGAGCCGGAGTCGCTGCCATCGACGGCGTTCTCTCAGGGCGGAATGTTCGTGATGCGGAATCCCCGTGATCATGTGTTCATCGATTGCGGCGGCGTCGGCATGGCGGGGCGGGGAGGCCACGGTCACAACGACTGTCTGTCATTTGAAGCCACGCTCGACGGCGTGCACGTGATCACCGACTGCGGTGCCTACGTCTACACCGCCAGCGCCGAGGAACGCCATCGCTTCCGATCGACGGCGTCGCACAATACGCCGCAGATCGATGGTCAGGAACTGAATCGCTTCGTCGCGTGGAATCAACTCTGGGCGCTTCACGACGATGCGGCTCCCGAGCTTCGTGAATGGACGCCGGGCAGCGAACGAGACGTGTTCGTCGGTACGCACACCGGGTACATGCGTCTCGAGCAACCGGTACGTCCCGTCCGCACGATCGTCCTCGAACACGCCACCCACGTGCTGACAGTCAGCGACCAGATCGAGGGCGCGGGTGCACATCGAATCAGCGTGCCGCTTCACCTGGCCGCCGGCGTTGATGCGGAGATGGTCGGCGGAAACCGGGTCAGGCTGATCGCGTCGTCGAAGACGTTCCTGCTTGATTGGTCGTCGCCGGAAGACTGGGCCGTCGTGATCGAACCCGCACGAGTGTCGCCCAGCTACGGCGTGATGGTTCCGACGGTGCGGCTTGTCTGGTCGCGGTCCGGTCAGTGCCCCGCGACGTTGACAATGCGGATTGCGCCCCAGGAGTAGATGACGATGCCGGTACTGATGGTGATCAACACGGCGGGGCTGCAATACGACGACCGCCTGCGAAAGGAGGTCCTGTCGTTGCAGGATCTCGGTCGCAAGGTCGAAATTCTCGGCCTCGAGTACGCGAACCGTTCCGGCCGTACGACGGTATATGACGCCGTGCCTGCCACGGCCATCCGTCTTTGGTCACGTGGATGGTTTACTCGTGGACGCGGCGTCGCCGTCAAGACGCTGGAGATGTACGTGCGGTTTCTCGCGGCCATCATGCGTGAGAAACGCGACATCGTGTGGTGCCACAACCTCGAGCTCGGCGGACTCGTACCCGTGCTGGCGATCCTGCGGGCGTGCGGGCGGATTCGCCAGATCATCTGGGATCAACACGAATTGCCGGCGGATTCACTGCTCCGGAATCGCGCCTACAAAGCGCTCTACCTGTGGCTCACCGCACGGTGTGATCGCGTGGTGATGGCCAACCGTGAGCGGCGGGATCTGGTGGCGGCGTGGTCGGGTGGATCGGTGGGCGAACGGGTGGACGTCCTGGAAAACCTGCCCGACAGCCAGTTCGCCACCCTCCCCGTCGAGCCGCTGCCGTCCGACGCTTCACGCTGGTTGAACGGTTCACCGTATTTTCTGGCGCAGGGGGGCGCGAACCCCGATCGACATCTCGCGAGCCTGGTGGCGGCGGTGCTCCACGAGAATCTCCCGAAGCTGATCGTCGTCGGTCCGTACAGCCAGCGGCAGATCGAAGACCTCGAGGCGATGCACGGATCCGATTTCAAGGCACGCGTGCTTTTCACCGGTGCGGTGCCTCAGATGAAATTGACGCCCTTCATCGACCACGCGGTCGCCAGCATCGTGCTGTATGAAATGAATTCGGAGAACACGCGACTGTGCGCGCCGAACCGCCTCTACCAGGCGCTGTCCCGGGGTGTCCCGGTGGTGGTCGGTTCGAATCCGCCGATGGCGGATCTCGTGCGCGGGATCGACTGTGGCGTCGTGCTTCGTACCGACGGCGCCGACGTCAATGACGTGCGTGCGGGTCTCCGGATGTCCGCCGCTCGCAGACAGCGTCTCTCAACCGCCGGGTCCATGCGCCGTCATCTGGCGTGGGAGTCGCAGGCTGCGACAATCGGCCGCCTGGTCATGATCGCGTCGAATGGCGAGCGCCTCGGAACAATCTCAAATGAAACTCGTCTGCCTGTTACCCGTTTCGACCGACGCTAGAATCCAGCGTCGTCTTGGCGCCCTGCGACGTCATGGGATCGATCCGGAGGTGCTTGCGTTCGAACGGCCGCAATACCCCGGCCGGCCGCCGTCCAAGGCGTATCAATCCCTCGGGGTGATCAGTCACGGCCGCTACGTGAGGCGTCTGGGCGCAATTGTGCGGGCGTTGCCGCTGGTCCGCTCGGCGTGCGTGGGCGCCGACGTCGTCTATGCGTTCAGCCTCGATTTGCTGGCTCTGGCATGGCTGGCCACGCGATTGTCACGGCAGAAGCCACGATTCGTCTACGAAGTGGCCGATGTCAGGGCCGTTCTCGTGGGGAAGACCGTGCGGGCCCGGATCTTCCGCGCCATCGAGCGTCATCTCCTTCGCGGCACGAGCCTGCTGGTCGTGACGTCGCAGGCGTATATCAGCGGGTTCTACCATGGGGTTCAGAACCTGATCGATCTTCCGCACGTGCTGATTGAGAACAAGCCTGACCTCGACGAAGCCGCGGCCCCGAAACGGGCGCTCCGCCATACGCGAGCTTTCACGATCGGTTATTTCGGTCTCATTCGCTGCCGCCGGTCGTGGGAGGCGCTGCGACGGATTGCTGCCCGCGGCAACGGACGTATCCGCGTTCACGTGCGCGGCGTGCCGCTGGGCATTCCGGAGTTCGAGCGGGACGTGGCGGCCAGTCCGTGGATTGAATATGGCGGACCTTACCTCGCGCCCGACGATCTGCCGGCGATGTACGCAGGCATCGATCTGTGCTGGATCGCGCATCGGATGAGCCAGCACCATTCGTTATTGTGGAATCGCGCCAATCGGTTCTATGAAGCGTGCGCGCTCCACACGCCGATGATAGCGTGTACACGGAAGACGGCGAGCACCAGACCCTCGCCAATGAGATCCTGCGGCTGGCCGCGGCTTAGCAGGTCGCTGAAAAGCGCCCGACCTGACCTGAAAACTGAAAACTTGAAAGGCAAAAGCCCAAATGCAGGCCTGGGTTTAACTTTTCAGTTTTGAGTTTTCAGTTTTGAGTTTTCAGTTTTCACTTTTAGGCCCCTGGCGGGGCACCAGTCCCCGGGTCTCCCTGTCATTCGCCACCCATTCTCGAATCAAACATTCTCGATCCCTGTGAAATTACTGACACCCGAAACCGGATCTCTGGACCTCGCGGCCTCGACCGCGTGCGATCGGATCGCGACACCCGTCCTGTCGCCGTTGCGCGATGCGGCATGGCGTCGCCTCCTGGACATCGATTGGCGCGTCGTTGCGACCATTGCGGCTCGTCTCGTCGTCGTCGCCGCCGGCATCGTGAGCAGCATCGTCACCGCGCGTGCGCTGCGGCCCGCCGGACGCGGTGAGTACTTCCTCGCCGTGACGACGGCCCAACTGCTCGCGCAGTTCACCAATTTCGGTCTCCCGTCGGGCAATACCTACTTCGTTGCCCGCGACCGTTCGTTGTTCACGGGCCTGCTGGCCAACAGTTTCTGGATCTCCTTCCTCGTCGTGCCAGCCATCGGCTTGATCTGGATGGGTCTGTCATCGTCGGGATTCGGGTGGAGTGCCACCAGTCACGCAACCTCCTGGTTCGCGATCGCGCTGGCGCCGCTGATTCTGTTCAACCTGCTGGGCAGCAATCTGTTCGTGGGGCTCAACAAGCTGGGCACGTTCAATGCCGTGCAGGTTGGAGGGGCTGTCGTGGTCCTGCCCTTCATGCTGCTTGCAGGGCACCTGCAAGCCGGGCCGACCGGCTTTCTGACCGCCAGCGTCGGCGGATGGAGCGTGGTCGCGCTGGTGATCGCCGTGTTGTTGCGACGCCACGCCGTCGGGTCGCTCCGTTTCCGGCCCGAGGTGTTCCGGATGACCTTCAGCTACTCCACGCGCGCGTATCTGGCGACGCTGGCGGGCTTCATCGTGCTTCGCATCAACGTCTTCATCCTGCACGCGCTTGCCGGCAGCGAACAGGTCGGCTACTACTCGATTGCCAGCCAGATAACGGATGCCGTGGCGATCCTCCCGCAGTCGATCGCGCTTGTCTTGTTTCCACAACTGGTCAGCAGCCGGCGGCACCGCGGCCGGACGACCGTGGAGAACGCGCTCCGGACGGCGGTCATCCTCGCGGTCATCTGCGTCGCTATCTGGTTGGTCGCGCCGCCGGCGATCCAGTTCGCGTTCGGATCGCGCTTTCTTCCCGCCGTTCCGGTCGTTCGCGCGATGCTGCCCGGCGTGCTGCTCGTCGGCGTGACGGCAATCGTTTCGCAGTATCTGGCAGCGAGCGGCATGCCGGTGTCGGTTGTGGTGACGTGGTTCGGAGGCGTCGGCCTCACGGCAATCATGGGACGCGCGCTTGTGCATCGGTACGGCGCCGTTGGCGCCGGTGTGACGCTGTCTGTGACCTATGGAGTGATCCTGACCGTGCTGAGCATCCTGACCTGGCGAATGGCGGTTCGTTCGTCGCAGGATGTCGCGACGCACGAAGAGAATTGATCATCGAATGAGGAGCGCCTTGCATTACGCGTTGACAACCTATCCTTTGTCGAGAGCGTTTCGAACGCGATTCGAGCAATCCGTCGGCGTGTCCCCCGTGTATCTCGATTACACCGAGCTCAGGAAGCTGCGGCCGCTGGGTTTCATTCGAAAGATGCGAAACCTCCGTGCGACCACGCTGCTCCTGCCCGTCGAGGACGAGCTCTCTCGATGCATTCTTCCTCTGCTTCGGGGCATCGCGGCGATCGCCGATGCACAATCGGTGGCGATCGTTCATCCGGATCTGCGAGCTGAACGCGTGAGACGCTCCAGCGCGTTCGGGGCGATGGCGGGCCTGACCCGGGCGTCCGTGGTCGCGGCGCGCGACATGGCGTACTGCGCGCGCGAGTTGGCCGCCCTGAACGTGGCGCCGCGGCTCGCCAAGGCACCAGGACGCGGTTCCACCGCCCTCTATATCAATGCGAACCTCTGGTTCGGCCTGAAGGCCGGCGGATCGATTGGACATGTGACCGGCGTTGCGAACGGGCTGTCCGGCAAAGGCTGGCAGGTGCTGCTGGCTTCGCCCAGTCCTCCCACGATGTTGACGCCTCACGTGGAAACGCTGCGGCTTCGTGTTCCTGAAGTGTTCGGTCTGCCGTTCGAGAAGAGCTTCTACACGTTCCATCGCTCGGTCGTCGCGCAACTCGAGCGCGCCATCGTCACCCCGCCCGCGTTCGTCTATCAGCGGATGTCGTCGGCCAACTACGGCGGCGTGGTCATGTCGCGGCAGTGGGGCGTGCCGCTGGTCCTCGAGTACAACGGGTCTGAAGTCTGGGTCGGCAAGAACTGGGGCCGCGGCTTTCGGTATCCGCACGTCGCGGCCGCGGCCGAAGATGCGTGCCTTCGCCATGCCGACTTGATCGTGACCGTGTCCGACGTGCTGGTTGACGAACTGGTCGAGCGTGGCGTGTCCAGAGACCGCATTATCTGGTACCCGAACTGCGTCGACCCGGCCGTGTTCGAGCCGACGCGGTTTTCGAATGATGCGTCGCTTGCACTGCGGAAGCGTCTCGGGATTGACGCTGACGCGATTGTCGTGATGTTCATCGGCACCTTCGGGGCGTGGCATGGCGTGGATGTGTTCGCCCAGGCCATTCGCGGGATGGTGGAGCGCGACGCGGCAGCATTGCGAGCCGCTAAGGTTCACTTCGTGCTGGTGGGCGACGGTGTGAAGATGCCGTTGGTCCGTACCGCCCTCTCGGCGCCGTTCGACAACTCGTTTGTGACGATGACGGGGCTCGTTCCTCAGGACGACGCACCGCGGTATCTCGCCATCGCCGACGTCGTGGTGTCGCCCCATGTTCAGAACAGTGACGGCAGCCGGTTTTTCGGATCGCCGACCAAGCTGTTCGAGTACATGGCCATGGGAAAGGCCATCGTGGCATCAGACCTCGAACAGATCGGCACGATCCTCGCGGCGGGGGTTCACGCCGGGGCGCTTCCTGATGATGAACCGACCGCGGACGAGGGTCGGCTGGCCGTGCTGTGTCCACCGGGGGATGTCGAAGCGCTCATCCGAGCGTTGCGATTTATCGTCGGCCAGCCCGCGTGGCGTCGGGTTCTCGGCCGCAATGCCCGGTCCGAGGCGCTGACCAAGTACACCTGGGCCCGGCATGTGTCGGCCATCCTCGACGGCCTCGGGGCCATCTCGAACACAGGAGTGTCTTTGTGACCGCGATCCCGCTCACGGGCCGAGGAATCGAGACTCCCGGCGCCCTCAAGGGTGCTCCGGCACCCGCCGCGGCGCGCCGGTGGGTGAATGCGATTCCGGTGTCCTCATCGCTGATCGTTTCCGTGCTGGTGGCATGCCTCTGGGGGCTGCACGCGGCGGCGCCAAGCGTGCCCGGGCGCCTGTACGTCCGGCTTCCGCTCATGCTCTTCATCGGGATGGCCCTCTTGTTGAGGCGCGCCAAGACCACGGCTGTTCGAGTTCCCTTTGCCAAAAACGGACTCGTCGTCGGTTTGTGCTGCTGGCTGATCGCAGCCACCCTGAGCACGGTGCTGAACTGGCAGACCGAGAGTGTCCTGGCGACGTACTTCGTCGTGTTCGTCTGCGGCGCGTTCATCTATGCCACGATGTCGCATATCGATCTCAGTGGTACCGAGGTGGATATTGCGATTGCCGGCCTCCTGATCGGGTCGCTCTTTCCACTGATTAACGGGCTGCAGACCTTCGGTACCGAATTCGGACCGACCGATGCCACGATGCTCGTGGCCGCCTACACGAACCGCATTCGAATGGGTGGGTACGAGATCGCCACCTTCGGCAACCGTGGCAACACCGCCGCCTTCCTGCTGATTCTGGCGCCGATTCTTCTCGCGGTGATGCTGGACGCGAAGAGGCATTGGATGTTTCGCGCAGTATGCGCGTTGTCGATGGTCCCGGTCGTGCTGAACTTCCTGATCATTCAGGTCAGGGCCGGATTCCTGACGCTGATCGCCTCGGCGATCGTCGTCTACTGGTTCAAGCGCGGCGCGCGGCAGTTGCCGTTGTTCATCGCCGGGCTCGTCCTTGTCTGGCTCTTTCTCTTCAATGTGGCGCCCGATGCCGGCTGGATGATTCGCGACCGGATTGTTGCAGCCGTCACGCTGGATACCGATGGCGATACATCAGTTCAGGGACGGGCCGAGGCGTTGCAGGAGGGCGTGCGCCTGGCCAAACGGTATTGGCTGCTCGGAGTCGGTCCGGGCGGCGGGCCAACCGTACACTCCCGGGACTCCGCCCATCAATTTCAAATCAACCAGGCCATGGAAACAGGAATCCTCGGGTTCTTCGGAACAACACTCCTCGCCGTCAGTCTTTTCATCTGTCTGATCCGGACCATGGCGCGCGGTCGCGATGACGAAACCAACGACGTGCGGTTCATGCTCCTGATCGGCCCGGCATCGTACCTGGCGTATTCCGTCACAGTCAACGCGGCCCTGAACAACAGCTCGGTCAATACATGGACTGTTCTCGTGGTGTCGATGCTCGCGCTGATGCCCCGATTCGAGCCGCGTCGCCTTCGAGCCGTTGCTCGGTAATCCACGGCGCGCCTCTGGTGCGCGTAAGCCAGACGTAATCCAGGGTGTCGCGCCCAGCCCGTCGCGACACCTCCAACGAACGGGCATACAACCGCCGCGAAGTTGCCGGCATCTCAATGGATCTTGACCATGCACATTCTTCACGTCGTCGGGGCCCGACCGAATTTCATGAAAGCCGCCCCCGTCATCGCCGCGTTCCGGGAACACGGCGTCCGTCAAACGCTCGTCCACACCGGTCAACACTACGACGCGTTCATGTCGGACATCTTTTTTCAGCAGCGCGATATTCCTGAACCAGACTTCAACCTGGCCGTCGGCGCCGGCTCCCATGCCGCGCAGACCGCCGAAATCATGACGCGCTTCGAGCCCGTCGTGATCCAGTGTTGCCCGGACCTGGTCGTCGTCTACGGCGACGTGAACTCCACCGCGGCCGCCGCCTTCGTCTGCGCCAAGTTGCTCATTCCCGTCGCCCACGTCGAGGCCGGGCTCCGATCGGGCGACCGAACGATGCCGGAGGAAGTCAACCGTCTGGTGACCGATCAGCTGTCGGATCTGCTGTTCACGCCGTCCGAGGACGGCGATCGCAACCTGCTCCGCGAAGGCGTCGCGTCCGGGAAGATTCACCGCGTCGGCAACGTCATGATCGATACCTTGATCAAGCTCCTGCCGGCCGCCCGTCGCGTGCGGCGCGACGACGGCGTGTTCCTTGCGCCGTATGCGCTGGTCACGCTGCACCGCCCGTCGAACGTGGACGATCCCGACACGCTCCGCACGCTCGTGCACACGTTGAATGCCATCAGCCGCGACGTGACGGTCGTGTTCCCGGTGCACCCGCGCACGCGCAAGCGGATTGAAGACCTCGGCGGATGGACGGGCGCGGGCAACGTCCGCCTCGTCGATCCGGTCGGCTACGTCGAGTTCCTCGCGCTGCAGATGCACGCGACGGTGGTCGTCACCGATTCGGGCGGCATCCAGGAAGAGACGACCTATCTCGGCGTGCCCTGTCTGACCGTGCGCGAGAACACCGAGCGGCCGGTCACGGTGACCATCGGCAGCAACCTGTTGATCGGCCGCGACATGGAGCGCCTGGTCGTCGAGGTGGGCCACGTGCTCGCCGGGCGAGGCAAGAAGGGCGAGATTCCTGTGCTCTGGGACGGGTCGGCGTCGCGGCGCATCGCCGGGATCGTCATCGCGACGCACGCAGAACGAACCGGACAGGTTGTTGCCGCGGTCCGCTGATCCGATCTTTTTTGCGGTTCGATCGGACGGGTCGCCTCGACGAACCCGCAAATCACTGCAAAACAAAAGCTTATCGACCATGTAGAAATGCGTTGACACGCTGGGGGAAGTCCGTAGAATCCACTCCCGACCCATAGAGTCAGTTCAAACGAACCCGCGACTGGCCGGGGGAGCCCGGCTGTAAGTCACACGGCGAAGCTTTGCGCGAGAGGTCTTCGAATCCCCATGTCTCTAGGAGCCCGTCCCGAGTAATGACGAACGGGCTCCTAGTAGGCGCGCTACGCGCGCACTGATCTTCAAATTATGGCTATTTTTTGCCGGCGCAGCCGGTCTACTAGGAGCGTGTTCTTGTTTCTCCGACACGCTCCTAGACGATACGACCTGTGATTACCGCCGAATCTCAGCGCCCTCACTGGTCCGAGGCGGTGGGTCATCCGCTGCGCAGCCTGAACACGCTTCGCTATCTCCAGGCCGCGCAGATTGTGAATCGGGCGGTCCGGACGGTCGATCCGCTGGATGTCATCCCGCCTGCCGGTGCGGCGCTGCTGCTGCCCCGCGCCGCGGTGCGTCCAGCCGAGGAGGGCGCCGATCGGTTCGACGGGCGCAGTTTTTCGTTTCTGAACCGCCGCGCGCCGTTCTGCGGGGACGACCGCTGGCATCCGGCCGGCGCCGACGCGCTGTGGATCTACAACCTCCAATACTTCCGGTACATCTGGGGCATGGCGCCGGCCGACGCGCAGCCGCTCGTCGCCGACTGGATCGCCACGAACACCGCGCCGCGTTCAGCGGCCTGGCAGCCCTATCCGATCTCGCTGCGCGTGCGCGAGTGGATCGAATGGCTGCTCGCGTACGGCGACGCGCCCGAGCCGTTCCGCCACGCCATGGCGCGCAGCATCACGCAGCAGACCGAGGCGCTCGCGCGTCAGCTCGAGTTCCATTTGATGGGCAACCATCTGCTCGAGAACGCGATCACGCTGTGCTGGGCGGGTCTGAGCTTTGCCGGCGCGCGTGCGAATGCCTGGACCGTGCAGGGGCTGACGGTGCTGCGGGAGCAGCTCCAGCAGCAGGTGCTGACCGATGGCGTTCACGACGAGCGCAGTCCGATGTATCAGGCGCTCCTGACAGAAGCGACGCTGCGCCTGGCAGACGTGGCGAAGCGATCGGCGCGCGTTCAGGCGCGTGAGATTCGGGAGCTCGCATCGTCCGCCGGACGCGCCATGCTCCGGTCCCTCGAGCGCATGGTCCATCCCGACGGCGGATACGCGCTGTTGAACGACACGGCACACGGCGTCGCGCCGTCGCTGGCGTCGTTGCAGGTCCGGTTTGGCGCCCCCGCCGAACCGTCGATCCGTCGAGGCGCCTGGATGCTGGAACGTGCCGGCTATTGCGGTTACGACAATGGCCTGGGCCAGTACCTCGTCTTCGACAACGGTCCGATCGGTCCCGATCACCAGCCGGGACACGGGCATGCCGATACGCTGTCGTTCGAGCTGAGTCATCGGAACCGTCGCCTGATCACCGATACGGGCGTGATGACGTATAACGCCGGCCGCATCCGCCAGTACGACCGCAGCACCGCGGCGCACAACACCGTCGAGATCGACGGACGCGACCAATGCGAGCTGTGGGGATCGTTCCGCTGCGCGCGACGTCCCTCGGTGTCGAGCGGATCGGCCGAGAACCATCGGGAGGGCGGCGTGCTGGCGGGCAGCTACCGTGGGCCGGGGCGTGGCGTCCGGTCGGTGTCACATACACGGCAGATCAGCGTCGGTCCGTGGCTCGTGTCGGCGACCGATCGCATTGCCGCCGCGGGACGGCACCGGGCCACGATCCGCCTGCATCTCGCACCAGGCCTGCGCGTGCGCCGCGCCGATCGAGGATGGGCCATTGAAGAGCGGGACGGCCGTTCGGTGGCGACCCTGGTCAGCGACGCACTCGAATGGAAAGAATCGATCACGGCATATCACCCTGAATTCGGCCGCGAGATTGCGCGAACCAGCCTCGCCGCGCACACCGAGTTCCGCGACACGCTCGCCGCCAAGTGGTGGCTCATCCTGAAGTAGACGCGCCATGCGAATTCTATTCTTCTCTCACTATTTTCCGCCGGAAGTGAATGCGCCGGCGAGCCGCACGTACGAACACTGCCGTGAGTGGGTCGCTGCCGGCCACGAAGTGCACGTGATCACCTGTGTGCCGAGCCATCCGGTCGGTGTGCCGTTTCGCGGCTATCGGCCGGGGTGGTACCAGCAGGAGCGGCACGACGGCATCGTCGTGCACCGGGTCTGGACGCTGCTGGCGCCGAACAAGGGGGTCGTCAAACGGACGCTGAACTACCTCTCGTTCATGCCGTCGGCGGTGTGGCGCTCGTTGAGGCTGGGGCGGTTCGATGTGCTCATCGGCACATCGCCGCAGTTTTTCTGTGCGGTCGCCACGTGGATCGCGGCGTCGCTCGGGCGGACGCCCTGGGTGTTCGAGCTCCGCGATCTGTGGCCGGAATCGATTCACGCCGTCGGCGCGGCACGCGCTTACATGCCGTTGAAGATGCTCGAACGTCTCGAGCTGCTCATGTACGCGCAGGCACGCTCGGTGGTGTGCGTCAGCGAAGCCTTCGTCCGGAACCTTGTCAGCCGCGGCGTTCCCACGTCGAAAATCTCGTTCGTCCCGAATGGGGTCGATACCGCGATGTGGACCGCCGGCGTGCGCGCGAAGGGACGTGCGAAGCTCGATGCGGGCGAGAGCGACATCATCGTGAGCTATATCGGCACCGTCGGGATGGCCCACGACATCGGCACCGTGCTCGATGCGGCTCGCCTGCTCGGCCGGGAGCGCCCGCGCCTTCGTTTCGTGATCATCGGTGACGGTGCCGAACGCGAAGCGCTGGCCGCGCGCGCGCGCGCGGAGGGCCTCGACAACGTGACCTTCACGGGCCTCGTCCCTCGGGCCGAGATTCCCGACTATCTGGCCGCGAGCGACGTGTCGCTCGTCACGCTCAAGCCGTCGGATCTGTTCAAGACCGTCCTGCCGTCGAAGATGTTCGAATCGATGGCCGCCGCCCGGGCGATCGTCCTGGCGGTCGACGGCGAAGCCAGACAGGTGCTCGAGCGCGCCGGCGCCGGCCTGGCGGTCGCGCCCGGGAACGCCGCGGCACTCGCCGACGCCGTGCGACGGCTGGCCGCCGATCCGGAGCTGCGTCAAACGTTGGGCGCTGCCGGCTCCAGATTCGTCGAGCGGGACTTCAGCCGGCGCACGTGGGCGCATCGATACCTTGACGTTCTCGATCGGACGCGGCTGCCCGATTACCCGGCTGCTGTTCCGCAGCCCTCACCGGAGCTTTGACGTCATGACCGTCGGTCTCTTTCTCGCACCGGCATTCACGGCGGCGGTGTTCAGCTATGTGCTGACGCCGCTCGCGGGCCGGCTGGCCCTGCGGATCGGCGCGGTAGACCATCCGGGACCGCGCAAGATCCATCATCATCCGATTCCCCGACTCGGCGGGATCGCCGTGATTACCGCCGTCAGCCTCGTGGCCATCGCGTCGTGGTT
>QHWF01000100.1 GCA_003222455.1 Acidobacteriota bacterium | reverse complement strand
CTGGGCCACGATGAACTGTGTCCCGATAATACCGCCGAGGAAGCCGACGATCGTTTTGGCCAGCCCTCCGATCCCGATGACGCCCGTCGACAGCGCGTCCTGCACCAGGCCGGCGACCGTCCCGGTGAGCATCCCGCTTGCCGGACCGGACGTGAGCCCGACGTACACGACGACTACCAGCACGAAATCGAGCGCCACGACGCCGTGGACCAGAAAACGCGCCAGAGTCGTTTGAATCGCCAGGGCGAGGGCAACCGCCAGCATTATCCCGGCCGCCCTCACTCCGAAGTCCCCTCTGCCCCTTCCCGCACTGGCGGCGGCGTCGTGATCACGAGCACTTCTTCCAGCGACAGGAAATCCACGGCCGGCCGCACGGAGATGCGCTTGAACGTCGGACCGGTCTTTTCCACGGCTTCCACGCGTCCGATGATGAAGCCCTTCGGATAAATGCCGTCGATGCCCGATGTGACCACGATGTCGCCGACCACGACATCGGCCACTTCCGAGACGTATTCCATCCGCAGCCGCTCTTCGCCGGTGCCGATCACGACACCCTGCGCACGCGATCGCTCGATGAGCGCGCCGGCGGCCGCGTTGCGATCGATGAGCAGCTGCACCTTGGCCGATCGCACCGCCGGCACGACGATGCGGCCGACGACGCCGAGCGGCGCCACCACCGCCATGTCCGGCCGAAGGCCCTCACGTGTGCCCTTGTCGATGGTAACGGTGCGGAAGTCGGGTGTGGGCGACGGAGGGGTGGCGCCGATGATGGTGGCCGCCGCGGTCTGCACGTGCACGCGATCGCGCAGCTCGAGCACCTGTTCGAGGCTGCGCGCGCGATCCGCAAGCGCCTGCTGGGCCTGCATGGTGATCTGCGCGTCGGCGAGCTGCCGCTTCAGCTCCTGGTTCTCGGCGTGCGCCTGGCGGAGGCCGATGTACCCGCTCCACACATTTCGTCCAGCCGACACCACCGACGACGCCGCACGCTGGACTTCCGAAAAGATGCCGAAGGTCACCGCCTCGAGCACCGGCACGCCCCTGCGCGAGTTGACCTGGGCGGAGATCAGCAGGATGTGCCCGAGGATCACCACGAGAAAGAGATAACGGGTCCGTTGCCGGATATCTTCAAGTGCCATACGGACGCGGCCCTGAAGAGGAAGAAACTGGGAACGAATTCGGCATCAATTCACCACAAAGGACACCAAGGACACAAAGGTTCAGCCCTGTACACGGATTTCCGGCCTTGTGTCCTTCGTGTCCTTTGTGGTTCCTGACCCATCGAATCACGCATCGTTGACGGACTTGCTAATCGATTGAAATCTTCCGCAACAGATTGAAATCCGACAGCATCTTCCCGGCGCCGAGCACGACCGACGACAGCGGATCCTCCGCCATCGCGAGCGGGAGTCCGGTTTCCTCGCGCAGCCGCTTGTCGAGGTTCTTCAACATCGACCCGCCGCCGGTGAGCACGATGCCGCGATCCACGATGTCGGCCGAGAGCTCGGGCGGTGTGCGCTCGAGCGCCACGCGCACGGCATCGACGATGACGTTGACCGTTTCGGAGAGCGCCTCGCGGATTTCCTCGTCCGAGATGGTGATCGTTTTCGGCACGCCTTCGATCAGGTGGCGGCCCTTGATCTCCATCGTCAGCCGCTCGTCGAGCGGGAACGCCGAGCCGATCTCGATTTTGATCGCCTCGGCGGTACGTTCGCCGATGAGCAGGTTGTACTGCTTCTTGACGTACTGAATAATGGCTTCGTCCATCTCGTTGCCCGCGACCCGCACCGCCTTGCTGTAGACGATGCCCGCCAGCGAAATGACGGCGATGTCAGTCGTGCCGCCGCCGATGTCGACGATCATGTTGCCCGACGGCTCGGTGATCGGCATCCCCGCGCCGATGGCCGCCGCCATGGCTTCCTCGACCAGATGGACCTCGCTCGCTTTCGCACGATACGCGCTGTCTTTCACCGCCCGCTTCTCGACCTGCGTGATCTCCGACGGCACGCCAATCACGATGCGGGGACGCACCCAGACGTTGCGGTTGTGCGCCTTCTTGATGAAGTAGGTCAGCATCTTCTCCGTGACTTCGAAGTCGGCGATCACGCCGTCCTTCATCGGCTTGATCGCCACGATATTGCCGGGCGTGCGGCCCAGCATGTCCTTCGCGTCCTTGCCGACCGCTTCAACCCGGCCGTTGACCTTGTTGATCGCGACAATCGACGGCTCGTTGACGACAATGCCCTTGCCGCGAGCGTAGACGCACGTGTTGGCGGTGCCCAGATCGATCGCGAGATCGCTCGAGAACAGCGAAAGCATCGAACGGAGGCTCAAACGGACCTCCTCGTGGTCGGTGATCGGTGGTCGGCCATCCTGGGTCGTCGGTCACTGGTCATGTATCGGGGCTCCTGAGTCGTTGGTCTGTGGGTCGTGGTATGCACCCGCGTGCAGAATGACGGAACGACTATCGACCAGTGTTCGCTGATTTAAGTATCGGCTGGAGAGGCGGCGGCCTGAATACCGTTTTTGCCCGAATCTTTGACCTGGTACATGGCCTTGTCCGCGGCCTGGACCAGCTCCTCGGCCGATCCCGCCACATCGGGCAGCGTCGCGACGCCGACCGAGGCGGTGAGATGAATATCGAGGCCGTCGCCCGCCAGGAACCGGTGTGCCGCGATTCGCTCGCGAATGCGCGAACCGACCGCAAATGCGCCAGTACTGCCCGTTTCGGGCAGCACCAGGGCAAACTCGTCGCCGCCGAAACGGGCCACCACGTCGGTCTCGCGTGCGCTGCCCCGGATGACCGCCGCCACTTCGACCAGGGCGCGGCTGCCGAACAGATGCCCGTGGGTATCGTTGATCGACTTGAACCCGTCCAGGTCGATGAACAGCATCGACAGCGACCGTCCGGTTCGCGACGCCCGCTTCGTCTCGCGCCGCAACACCAGGTTCAGGTAGCGCGAATTGTACAAATGGGTGAGGTCGTCGGTCACCGACAGCGACTCGGCGCGCTGGAGCAGCAGCGAATTGTCGAGGGCGACGGCCGCCGGCTCGAGCAGCACCCGTACGGCACGAAGAATCCCCACAGTGAGGCGCGGTTCGCGCGCCGAGGGCACGCGGTCGAGACCCATGAGCGCTCCCACGCAACGGCCGCGGCAGCTGAGCGGGAACGCGATGATCGCGCCGGCGAACGGGCTGCGCACGCGTGCGTCCCCCTGCAGGCTGGCGCTGAAGAACTCCTCGTTGCGATCCATGACCCATTTCGCAACCGCGTACACCGCGGGTTCCATGTCGGGCATCTGGCCCCGATCCGCGAGCACGGAAAGCTCGCCGGAGAGATCGGAGGCTACGACCGCCCAGCCGGGTGCCGGGACCCAGGTGGCGGCCCGATCCGCGATGTGATCGGCGACTGTGGCCGGCTCGAGCGTGGTGTTCACCGCGCGCACGATATCCAGCAGCGCGCCTCGCCGCTCGACGCGGCTCCGCAACGCGCGCTGAAACACGCGGACCTTGGTGGCAAGGTCCAGACCCGGCGTGTTCAGGGAAATCTCGCTCGCCCGGCGGAGCTTCGACCCCGGCTTGCCGGCAGGCCCCACCTGATACAACGTGACGGGCGCGCCCGTGGCTCGACTCGCTGGTGCCATCCGTAAGTGCTGCTATGCTCTGCAAATATACCATACGGACGCCGGTAACTGCTTGCCACGGCACAACTTCATCGTTTACGATCATGGTTTACCCAGCTGCCAGCCTTCAGCCCTCGGCTTTCAGCTGACGGCTATCAGCCGGATCCTGTGATCCAGGCGCCGAGAACTGAGAGCCGACGGCCGAAAGCTGACTACCGAAAGTCCGGTGTGTTATGACAATGCTCGATCGCATGCGCCAGCACCGCAGCTGGCTCAAATGGAGCCTGGCGCTCGTCGTCCTGTCGTTCGTGATTTTCTACATCCCCGAGTTCCTGCGAAGCACCGGCGCTGATGCCGGCGCGGGCGAGACCATTGCCAGCGTGGCCGGACACGAAATCACCGCCGGCGAATTTCGACGTGCCTACCAGGCGCAACTGCAGGCGTATCGCTCGTCCTACGGCGGCAACATGAGCGAACAGCTCCTGAAGCAGCTCGGCGTCGATCAGCAAATCCTGCAGCAGCTCGTCGAGGAGCGGGCCGCGCTGGCCGAGGCCGAACGCCTCGGCATCCGAGCGAGCGACCAGGAAGTGCGGCAGCGGATCTTTGCGATGCCGGCCTTTCAGGAGAACGGCGCCTTCATCGGCGAACAGCGCTACCAGCAGCTGCTGCGCAGGAACAGCCCGCCGCTGTCAGCCTCCGATTTCGAGGACAGGGTCCGGCGCAGCGTGACCGTCGAAAAGCTGCGGGCGACCGTCACCGAATGGCTGTCGGTCGCGGACCCGGAGCTCGAGCAGGAGTACCGGCGGCGCAACGACAAGGTCAAGCTCGCGGTGGTCGGGTTCACCGCCGACACGTTCCGCGGCCAGGTTTCGGCCAGCGACGCGGACATCACCAGCTATTTCGACGCGCACAAGACGGACTTCAAGATTCCCGAGAAGCGCAAGATCCGCTACCTGCTCATCGATGTCGAAGCGAGGCGCGCCAAGGTCGCCGTGCCTCCCGCCGATATCGAACGCGCCTACAACAACAACAGTGAGCAGTACACCACCCCCGAACAGGTGCGCGCGAGCCACATCCTGCTGAAGACCGAGGGCAAGGACGATGCGGCGGTGAAGGCCAAGGCCGAGGATCTGCTGAAACAGGCAAAGGCCGGGAGCGACTTCGCCGAACTGGCCAAGAAGCACTCCGAAGACGAAGGCAGCGCCAAGAGCGGCGGCGACCTCGATTATTTCCAGCGCGGCAAGATGGTCGCGGAGTTCGATCAGGCGGCGTTCGCGATGCAGCCGGGTCAGGTCAGCGATCTCGTGAAGACGCAGTACGGCTATCACATCATCAAGCTGGTCGACAGGAAGCCGGCCACGACGCGGACGCTCGCTGAAGTGCGCCAGCAACTGAACGATCAACTGGCGTACGAGCGCGCGCAGGCTCAGGCCGCCGATCTGGCGCAGAAACTCGAACGCGACATCAGCAAGCCCGTCGATCTCGATCGCGTCGCCAAGGCCAACGGTCTGACCGTACAGGAATCGGGATTCTTCGCCCGTGACGAGCCCGTCATGGGCCTCGGGCCTGCACCGGAGGCCACCAGCCGCGCGTTCGAGATGAAGCCGGGCGACGTGTCGGGCTCGGTGCGCGTGTCGCGCGGCTTCGTGTTCGAAGCGCTCGTGGCGAAGCAGGATCCTTACGTGCCGAAGCTCGATGAAGTGAAGGAACGGGTCCGCGACGAGGTCATCAAGCAAAAGGCGCGGACCCTGAGCAAGCAGAAGGCGGTGGAGATGGCCGCCCGGTTGAAGTCCGCACCCGACTTCGAAAAGGCGGCCAAGGCGGCCGGCGTCGAAGCGAAAACGACCGAGCTGATCACCCGCGATTCACCCATTCCGGATCTCGGCACGGCGGCGGCCGTCGAGGACGCCGCGTTCAAGCTCCCGGTCGGCGCCGTCAGCGATGCCATCGCGACCGACAACGGCACGGCGGTCATCAAGGTGCTCGAGAAAAAGGAAACAACGCCGGACGAGTGGAAGACGGCGAAAGATCGGTTCCGCGAAGAGTTCCTCAACGATCGGCGCAACCGCTTCTTCAGTGCGTACATGGTGAAGGCGAAGCAGCGGATGAAGATCGACGTGAACCGCGAGACGTTGCAGAGGGCTGTTGGATAATCGCATCCTGGTTACGCCTCGGGTCTGACAGCGTTCAGGCCCGTGCTGTTTGTAGGTTCACCGCTGCATTCCGTGGGTCGGCCCCGGGATAGTTTCAGGATTTTGCCTTTGTGTCCTTAGTATCCTTTGTGTCCTTATTCAGCGAAGAAACGTAAACGGCATCAATGCCAGCGGCTCCCCACGCCGGAACAGGCCGAGCGGACCGCGCACGGCTCTCAGGATGTCCAGTTCTCCATTCGACAGGTTGGCACTCAACCAGGCGCTGACGGCGCGTGATTCCCTCGATCCCGTGAGCTCGTCCGACACGATTTCGTAGAAACTCTTCCGCGGCGGGTACACCACCAACTCGACTTCGTTCTCCGCCGGAATTTTTGCGCGCTGTTTCGCGATGGCGACGGCGGCGTCGAGGCCGCCGAGCTCGTCGACGAGCCGATTCTGCTTCGCCTGCCGTCCCGTCCAGACGCGGCCCTGCGCGAGCGCGTCGATCTTTTCAGGCGTCGTATGGCGGGAGTCCGCCGCCTTTTCGACGAACTGGTCGTAGAACGCCTGCAGCTGCTCCTGCAGCTTCTTCAATTCGTCGGGACTGTACGGGCGGGCCGGCGAATTGATCTCGGCATGCTTGCCGACGCTGGTCGACTCGATCCGCGCGCCGAGCTTTTCGTACACGCCGCCGGTCACGATCTTGCCGCCGAAAATCCCAATCGAGCCGGTCAGCGTCGATGGCTCGGCGACGATGACCTGCGCCGGCAGGGCGATGTAGTAGCCGCCCGACGCCGCCAGATCGGACATCGAGGCGATCAGGGGCCGATCGGTTTTTTCCTGCCGCGTCAGCATCAGCTCGCGCCAGATGGCGTCCGAGGCCGCGGCCGATCCGCCGGGACTGTCGATGCGCACCACGATCGCACGCAGCGAGTTGTCGCGCCGCGCCCGCCGGATGTACTCGATGAGGGTGTCGGAGCCCGCCACGGCACCGTTCACGGGATCGAAGCCGCTCTTGCCGGAGGCGATCGCGCCGGCGGCGTAGATCACGCCAATCCGAGGTCCTTTGTTCAAGCCGAGCGATGTCAGGCTGACGCGCGCGTACTCGTCGCCGTCCATGCGCGTGACACGGTCGCCGCCGCGCAGCTTCTCGTCCACCTGATCTTCGTAGGCAATGTCGTCGACCAGCCCCGCGCGCAGCGCGTCTTCCGGCATGAACGGCCCATCGTCGATGAGCGCGCGGATCTCCTCTTCGTGCTTCTTCCGGCCGTCCGCGATGCCGCGCACTATCTGCCCGTACAGATCGCGGTTGAGCGACTCGTCCATCTCGCGATGCGCCGGCGTGTAGCCTTTCTGCGTGAACGTGTTGACCGCCGTCTTGTAGGTGCCGATGTGGTGGAGATCGGGCGTCGCGCCGATCTTGTCGAGCGTGCCGCGCAGGAAGAGCTGGTACGTGGCCACGCCCACCAGATCCAGCGGGCTGGAGGGCATGAGAAACACCTTGTCGGCGGCCGTCGCGAGGTAGTATTCGCGATCGCCGCCGTATTCGAGATAGGCGTAAATCGGCTTCCCCGACTTCCTGAAGTCGGTCACCGCCTCGCGAATCTCCTGCACTTTGCTCCAGAACGGCGACGTGAACCCGGTCGGTTTCAGCAGCACCGCGCGGACGCGGGTGTCGACCTTCGCCTTGCGCAGGTTGTCGATGACGCCCCGCACCGTCGGCCGTTTCCCCCCGCGCAGGTAACCAACCACGTCGGCAGGTTCCGTCTCGCTCAGATCGCCCCCGACGTTCAGCACCAGCGTGGACCGCGACGGGACGGCGGGTTCGCGTCCGAACAGCACGTACAGCAACGCGAAGCCGGCGATCGAGATGAAGACCGCGATGCCAAGAACCGTGAAGAGGACGGTGAATCCACGACGAGCCATAGAACCCTCACATCAATCAGCTGTCAGCTATCAGCTATCAGCTATCAGCTATCAGCTATCAGCTATCAGCTATCGGCCGGTAGCCCTCAAGCTTCGAGGCAACAGCTGAGAGCTGAGAGCCGATAGCTGAAAGCCGATAGCTGAAAGCCGATAGCTGCGAGCGTCAAGTTTTGAGTATAGTCCCGTCCCTATGGAGATCCTGCTGCGGGACATCCGGTACGCGCTGACGATGATGCGGCGCAACAGAAACTTTACCGCCGCCGCCCTGCTGACGCTGGCGCTCGGCATCGGCGCGACCACAGCGGTCTTTTCGGTCGTCTACGGCGTGCTGCTCAAGCCCCTTCCGTACCCGGAAGCCGAACGGCTGGTGCGCATTTCGGAAGAGCATCCGGGCGCCATCTCACCGCTCCGGGAACCGCTGCTGAGCAACCTCACGTATTACGCCTGGATCCGCACGCCGCGGACCGTCGAGCAGTTCGCCGCATACAGGACCGACCAGTACACCGTCGGGCTCACCGACGGGTCGGCGCGAATCGAAGGGGCGTCGGTGACGCCCGCCTTGTTCGCCCTGCTCGGCGCGACCCCCGCGCGCGGGCGGTTCTTCGAGCCGAGTGAAGCGCGGCGCGGCAGCAATGCCGTGTGCATTCTCAGCGATCGCGGCTGGCGCGAACGGTTCAACGCCGACGTGGATGTGATTGGCCGCGGCGTTGCGATTGACGGCAAGCCGCACACCATCGTCGGCGTGGCGCGGCCGGGATTTTCGTTTCCATCGCGCGATGCCCTTCTGTGGACGCCACTGGACGTGCAGGAACCGTCGCCGGACGCGGTGGCCGGCCGTCGCGGACGCATGACCGTCATGTACGCGCTGGGGCGCCTTCGTCCGGGCGTGACACCGGCGCAGGCCGAAGCCGAAGGGACGGCGGCCGCGCGGACGACCGTTCGTCCGATGGCGGCGAACCTGCTGTTCGGCGTCGGCGGCCCGCCGGTGGTCCACGTTCGAGGCCTGCTCCAGGAAATGACGTCGCGCATCCGTCCGGCCCTTCTCGTGCTGGCGGCCGGCGTCGCCTGTGTCCTGCTGATCGCCTGCGCGAACGTGGCGAATCTCTTTCTGTCGCGCGGCATCGCGCGCCAGCGCGAGTTGACGGTGCGTGCGGCCATCGGGGCGAGCCGTGCGCGCCTGACGCGTCAGCTGTTGACTGAGAGTGCCATCGTGTCGGCATTCGGCGGCAGTCTCGGCCTCGCGCTCGCGTGGGCGCTCGTGCGGCTGGCTCCTGCGATTGCCGCGCGTGACTTTCCGAGACTCGACGACGTCGCCGTCGACGCACGTGCAATTGGATTTACCGCGCTGGCGTCGCTGCTCACGGCCGTCCTCTCGGGGCTCGCTCCGGCGCTGCGCGGCGCGCGCTTCAACCTGGCCGAATCGCTCCACGGTGGCGACGGCGCCACCGCAGGCGGCTTCCGCGGCGTTCGCGCCCGCCGGCTCCGCGACGGACTGCTCATGGGCGAAGCCGCGTTCGCCGTGCTGCTGCTCGTGGGCGCCATCCTGCTTGCCCGCAGCTTCGTGCGGCTGGTGCACGTCGACAGCGGCTATACCGCCGAGAACGTGCTGCTCACCGAGGTGTACGTCCCGGGCGGCGATGCGCCGGCGCGCGCTGCGGCGACGACGACCCTGGTGTCCACCATCCTGGAACGCGCGCGATCGCTTCCCGACGTGACGGCCGCGGGCGCCGGCAACATGACGCCGCTCAACAACGCCACGATGATCGCGGGATTCCCCGCGCCCTGGGTGCGTCCCGGCAGCGAACCGACCTCCGCGCGGGCGCTCGCCTACATCGTCACGCCTGGGTACGCCGAAGCGCTCGGTCTCCGGTTGCGCGCGGGCCGTGTGTTCACGGAGGCGGACGTCGGCAGCGGCACGCGGCCGTGGATCGTCAACGAGGAGTTCGCCCGCCTGTATCTGCCGCCGCAGGCGGCGGGCTACCGCTTCGAACAACGGCCCGACAGCGGTCCGGTTCCGATCGAGATTGCCGGCGTGGTCGCGAACGTGTTGAAGGACGGGAACGACCGCAAGCCGCAGCCGGAGGTTTACCAGCTCACGCGCGACACTTCACGGCTCGGCGACCGCTTTGCAATAGCCGTGCGCACCACGAGAAATCCCGGCGCCCTCGGTCCCGTGCTGCGGCGCATCGTCCGCGACGTCGTCCCGACCGCGGCGGTCGAGACCGTTACGTTGTCTCAGCGCGTCGCCGCATCGGTCGAGCAGCCGCGTTTCGCGATGACCGTGCTCGCGGCGTTCGCGGTGCTGGCGGTCGGTCTCGCATCGGTCGGACTGTATGGCGTGCTGTCGTACGGCGTCTCGCAGCGGCGCCGCGAGCTCGGCGTCCGGTCCGCGCTCGGCGCTGCGCAGCGTGATGTCATCCGGCTCGTCGTTAGTGAAGGGTTGGCGGTGACGATCGTCGGTCTCGCCATCGGGTTGGTGGCGGCGGCCGCGTTGACCCGGCTGATGCAGGGCGTCCTGTTCGGCGTCGGGGCGCTCGACACGGTGTCGTTTGTCGCGGCTCCGATGGTGCTC
>QHWF01000760.1 GCA_003222455.1 Acidobacteriota bacterium | reverse complement strand
CACGCTCCATCCCGTCGTCGCGCCGGCGCTGATCACCGTCGGCAGCTTCATGCTGCGCGCCGTGACCCGCCTCGAGCTCGACGACCCGCCGGTCGCGCTGGCGTCGTTCCTGACCGTGGTGACGATGCCGTTCACGTTCTCGATCAGCGAGGGGATCGCGTTCGGGTTCATCTCGTACGCGGCGCTGATGCTGGCGGCGGGGAGGGGCCGTGAGGTGCACCCGCTGCTCTACGTCTTCGCGGCGCTCTTCCTCGTGCGTTACGCGCTGCTCGGATAGGGGGCCGGGTCTGTTGCGGAGAGATCGCGGTCCCGGAGCGTGAGGTTCGACCGCGGTATGCTGGCTTCACAGCCGGGGAGCGACTGCGGCTACCGCTTCGGCCGATGTGACCACCGGGATGACTTCCAACTCGACCATATCCTCCCAGCGGGCCGTCCACTACGCCGGAGGCGAGACACGACGACCATGTACAGCATCCGCCCTCCGAGAACTATGCGTCCAGCACCTGCTGCGCTAACGGGCGAACACTCACGGTCTGGACCAACGCCGCGTTGGGCAGCCAGGCCGCTATTGGATGCCTCGCGGAACAGCCGAAGCACGAAGCTACTCCCGTGCAACGCGAGCGCAGCGCCGTACAGGGCGATTCCTACGCCGAACCAGTAACCCCACTTGGCCCCTCCGCCGCTGAACCACATGAGCAGCAGCCCAACGAAGACGATGCAGGCCCCGGACGCGAGAACGAACGCTACCGCAGAACCCCGGCGTCCGTGCCTCGCCGCGCGCAGCAGGATTGCCAGATACTCCGCCTCGCCAAGCGCGCGGACCAACCAGCAGCGCGACAGGTTGGAGCCAGTTACGAGGAAGGAGGCCGTGAGCACCACGACGCCGACGGCGGTGTTGTAGTACGGCACGAGGCAGAAAAGGAGACTGAGCAAGGCGACCGGCCACCCCCAGCGGCGCACGAAGGCGTTGCTCTCGAGCAGCAGGGTCGGCGAGACGAGGTACGTACTCAGCACGTCGCCGATGCGCGAGAGCAGCACGAGGGCAGCAAGAAAATGCGGGAATCCTCGTTCGTCGGTCAATAGCTCGATCATCTCATGCTTCGAGCCGGCCTAGACCTGCCGTTCAGCTGCGGGGCCCGAGCGTAAGCGAGGGACCCGTCAGCTGGAACGGCTTAGACGGCCGTAGTGACGAGCCGATACTCGGCAACATCTGTGGGAAACATATTGGCACCACACTGTTGGCACTCCTGGGTGCTGCCATCGACGATGAACTCCCTCGCTCCGCACTCCGGATGGCAGACTGCGAAGGCGACGGGAAGACGCTCTGGAAAGGACACGACGCCCGGTTCCGTAGTCGGCTGCGTCCGCCTCCCATCGCCGGAGCGAGCGCAAGGCTGCGATGAACGACTCACGCCGGTGGGCTTGCGGCCCCAGTTCCTCGAGCCTGGTACCGATGGCTCTGAACAAGGCCTCAAGGTCATCAGCCATTCGCTGTCTCCGGTTTCTCGCTACGGCCGTCTGAACGACCCAGCGGTTCAGCGGCGGCTCGGAGCGCCGTCCGCTGCAAGCGCGAGTAGACGCACCGTATCGAAACCCCCGCAACGGAATCTTCAGTCCCAAGATCATCGTCGTCCGGACGCAGGCGGGCTCTGGCGGTCGAGTGCAACGACCTCGGCTTGCTTGGCAACGTCAGAGTTCTCGATCTCAAGAACCGCATCAACGACTCGGTGAACCTCTTCGAGGGTTCGGCGCCGGAGGAGGTCTTGAGCACGCCGCCATTGCTCCTCGGCCGTCGTCGAGGCACCGATTCGTTCGAGAGCGCGCGCGAGCTTCCCGCGCTCGAGTCCTTCACTAACACGAGCTCCACGTCCCGAGGGGTCAACGGGAGCTATAATGTACCTGAGGCCTAAGAGCATAAACGGAAGGAAGAACCCATTGTCGATCTCGGGATCCGCCCTAAATATTCGGAAACCCTCCTCGGAGCTCGCGTCCACGGCATTCCATCGGTACACCATAGAATGTAGTTGGTCTCCCTGCCTGGCCGTCCGCGCTGCCAGTAGATCCTGCTCGACTAAGCAATTCGATTGAAGGACACGGCGGTACGTTGCTCTCATGCGCATGTCGAGAAAGAGGATCCCAGCTGCTCCGATTGCTACGCCCAGGACAAATGCCAACAGCAACGCCCGTCTCTTCACGCTCGGTCCTCCTCCACTTCGTCTAACGATCAGGGCGCTGAGCGGCCGGCGGCAGCCGGCGTACGCCCGTGAGGAGCGGGTTCATCGCCGGTCCGCTCTAGCGCGGGGTTAAACGCCGGAGTTTTCGCGACGGCGCCGCCGAGCCTGCACGTGGTGACGACCAGTGTTCCGGGATCGACGTGTCCCGATGTGTACTGGTCGCCCGAAAGCACCGCCCAGCCGCCAGGTTCGATCCACGAGCCGGCACACTTGGGGCCCTCTCTCAGGTTGTAGGACGGGCCGGGCGCGACCCATATGTAGTGAACTTCGAACTCGCGACCCGCGTGCAGCATGTGAAAACCATGGGCGTGGACGTTCGGCTGACCCAAGTTTACTTCTCCGAGGTACGTATATCCCTTCATCTCGCGCTTGCCGTCGGAAAGCGCGACACCTCGAACTGACTTGCCGACGTCCTTGGGACGCAAGGCCCGCAGGTACACGATGACGCGCGGTTCGTTCTTCGCGAGCCACGTCCCGAGATCCTCTTCCTCGGGATCCGCGACGGCGACGGAGGGTGCGGCAGTGAGAACGACCAAAGAGACCGCCAGGGTCAATCCACTCAGGGTTGTCATCAGCCGTCTAACGACCGGGCGGTTCAGCGGCGGCGCGAAGCGCCGTCCGCTGCAAGCGCCGGTTAGGTGGACGCTCGGTACGGCCTGGGCACATCGTTAACAGAAGTCCGGGGACATCGTTTACACCGAGGAGATGCCCTGGATGCAAACGAGTGCGACGGAACAGCGGCTGAGGTTCGCGGAGGACTTCGAAAGCGGCCAGTGGTCGATGACGGAGCTCTGCG
>QHWF01000759.1 GCA_003222455.1 Acidobacteriota bacterium | reverse complement strand
TCATTCTTGTCGTTCTTGTCGTTATCCCTGTCGTCCTTGTCTCTGTCGTCCTTGCCGCCGCCCTTTCCAATGCCAAACAGGCGCGACCAGAAGCTGCGCTTCTTTTTCGGCTCCTGGGGCGACGCCCGGACATCGGGCTGGGAACCGGTGGTCGCGGCCGGCGGCGCCGGCGCCGGCACGACGTCCTCGGCACGAGGAGGAGCCGGTTTCTCGGACTCGTCGCCGAACATTCCCGCGACTCTGGTCCCGGCGCCGCGCGTGCCGTGAACATCGCAGACGGTCGTCGGCTCGGTGCCGCGCACGAAATACTCGGTGTAAATCGTCGAGCGCCGCTCGAGCGTCCCATCCTTGTTGACCACTTCCGCGTCATCACAGCCTTCGCCCGCCAGCTTTCCCGACAGCCGGCAGACGTTGGCCGTGGTGATGCCCGCGGGCGGCGTGAACCATTCAGGCCTGTCGCCCCGCGTGACGGCTTTCATGAACATCGCCCAGCCCGGCACCGCGATGTCGGCGGCAAAGCCGTTCGGCAGGATCGTGTGCGGCTGGTCGAAGCCAACCCAGACGCCCGCCACCAGCTTCGGCGTGAACCCGATGAACCACGCATCGTTGAAGTCGTTCGTCGTCCCGGTCTTGCCGGCCGCGGGCAGCGTGAAGCCGAGGCGCCGGGCGCCGGCCGCGGTGCCGGCGTTCACCACGTCGGCCATCATGCTGGCCATCAGAAACGCCGTCTGCTCGCTGATGGCACGTGTCGCCGATTCGTGTTCCTCGAACAACACGCGGCCATCCTGATCCTCGACGCGCCGGATCACGATCGGCCGCGGAACGAGCCCCTGATTCGCGAACGCGGCGTACGCCGCCGTCATCGACTGCAACGTCACCTCGCCGGAACCCAGAGCGAGCGACGGCACGCTCGGCACGTCGCCGACGCCCATCTGCTTCGCTTCCTGAACGGTTCGCTCGATGCCCACCTCCTGCAGCATGCGCACCGCGGCACGGTTGCTCGAGGTCCGCAGCGCCGTCCGCATGGTCATGGAATCGCCGCTCGAATGTTCATCGTCCGGTGTCCAGGCGCCCTGCAGGGTGGCAACCGGCGTATCGAGGCTGTCGATGACCGTCGCCGGCGTATAGCCGGCTTCGAGTGCGGTGGCGTAGACGAACGGCTTGAACGCAGAACCCGGTTGACGGCGCGCCTGGGTCGCGCGATTGAAGCTGCTCGCGTTGAAATCGCGGCCGCCAATCATCGCGCGGACGTGGCCCGAGTGCGGGTCGAGCGCCACCAGCGCCGCCTGCAACATGTCGATCGGATTCTGTGCGGGCTGCTGCGTGATCGCGGCTTTCGCCGCGGGCGTGCGCGCGCGGCGGATGGCGAGCGCCTTCCGCTTCTCGTCGAGACCCTTGAGCGATTCGGCGATCGCGCCCTCCGCAGCAATCTGCATCGTCATGTCGATGGTCGAGAAGACGCGGAGCCCGCCCTGATAGACACGCTGCCAGCCAAAGCGATCCACGAGCTCGCGGCGCACCTGTTCCTTGAAGTACTGACCGTGCGGCTCTTCGGCGCGCAGGCCGTCGTGGAGCACGACTTTTGTTTTGCGCGCCGATTGAAACGCGGCGCGGTCGATGTGTCCGGCATCGAGCATGGTCTGCAGGACGACATTCCGGCGCGCGACCGCACGCTCGAGACTGACGGTGGGCGCGTAGCTCGACGGCGATTTCACGAGGCCGGCCAGGAGTGCCGCCTCGGGGACGGTGAGCTCCGACGCGTGCTTGGAGAAGTAGCCGCGCGATGCGGCTTCGACGCCGTACCGGCCGTCACCGAAATACACCTTGTTCAAATACATCTCGAGGATGTGCGGCTTGTCGTACATGCGCTCGATCCGGCCTGCGAGAATCGCTTCCTGTAACTTCCGGCGGACCGTCTTATCGGGCCGGAGGAAACTCTGGCGCGCCAGCTGCTGCGTGATCGTGCTGCCGCCCTGGGCGCGCCGGCCGTGACGCACGTTGGCCAGGGCCGCCGATACGATGCGAATCGCATCGATCCCCTGATGGTTGTAGAACCGCTGATCTTCGATGTCGAGAATCGCGTGAATCAGGTTCGGGGAAATTTCCGACAGCGGCACTTCGATGCGCTGTTCTTTGTAAACGGTGAAAACAAGCTGATCGGTGGCATCGTACACGGCCGTGGCTTGATCCATGTCGCCAATGCGTCGAATCGCGTCGCGCTCCGGCAGACCGGTGACAAGGGATGCGATAAACCAGACGCCGGCGGTCACCGATAGCGCAACCGCAAGCGCAAAGGTCGCCAGCACTGTAGGAATCGCGCGAGGATACTGCCGCCGAGCTTCGGACCAGTCGCGGCCGAGCTGAGCCAGACGCGAACGCAGTTTACCGGGCATTTGGACCTTGTTGGTGCAACAGATACGCCAATGTACGTGACGCAAATGTTCGGACAGGCGCGTGGCACTTCGGTTGCAGCGTGGCGTGCCT
>QHWF01000758.1 GCA_003222455.1 Acidobacteriota bacterium | reverse complement strand
ATGCCTGTTTCGTATCCAAGTGTCGATCCTCCGCCCAACCGCCGGTCTCTCACACCGTAGGTCGCCGGCGCCACCAATTGATCCTCTGGCGCGTGCGGGAGCCAGAGATGGAGGCGGCTTCTAGTCAAACGCGCTCGCCGTCTACGCGCGCGACCAGGGCCCACGCATGACTAACCTCGAAAATGCCCAGGAGATATTCAGTCGGCCCGCGCCTCTGAATGGCGCTGGATTGCTTTTCGCCCCGCGCCCACTGAGTTTCAGTTGCCCGCACGAGTTCGAACGCCTCGAGCTGGCCGACCGTTTGGGCCTCCGCCCGACGCAGATCAAGTACAGATGTCGGTTTTGCCTTGGGCTAGTTGACAAGCTGCCACCTGGTTATGAGCATACGGCCAAGTCAGTGAACTGACCGTCCGAACGGTTCCATACAGAATCGTGCCCGATACCGCGGCCACCGTGCGCCGCGATTATTGTCAGCCGACGCTACAATCTAAATGTGGCTCCGCCAATCGATTTTCATGGGGTCCTTAGGAGACTTGCTGTATCTGCGCTTGAGACCCCATATCAGCAGTTGAAATTAATGAAGTTCAGCGCGTTCGAGGCGTTCCTGCGTAAGAGGGATTGCGGGTTCGGTCTTCACGACTGGTGGAAGATCGGCGTGCTTAGGCCAGCCGTTATCGACGGCCCCGTTGACGATGAGCTAGCCTCGTCTGGAATATTCGACGTGGACTCGCCCACGGCTGATCACCGCCATTTTGCCGATGGCAGGCCGATGCCATCTTCAGGGCTGCCCTACACCTTCTCATGCGTTTATCAGAAAACGAGAGGAGGCGTAATCTTGGACATTTCGAACTATCTGCAGCGGGGTTTGTTCTCATCAGGGCCGGTCATGACGAAGCGACAATTCCTCAATCTTTTCGGTCAGCAACTTGTTCCAGGCATTGCCGTCGAGGCGAGTGCTGTCGTTGCCGCGTCTATCGGTGTCGTCGCAGGCGCGAGTTGGCCTGACCGGACGCGAAGGCTGCTGGTTGTCGCACCCGGTTTTGAATTGAGCGATGTCGTCAGAAACATAGCGCAGCAAGTCCGCACAGGGTTACAAGCCACGGGCCCCGTGCCTCAAGGTCTCTGGGCCGTTGCTAACGTCGATAAGAAGAGTCTTGAGGGGTGGGTGACGCTGGTCGGTGCCGGCATCCTGTGTGGTGGCGCTTTCTTTAGAGGCGCCGCCTGGGGCTTAAGCGAGCCGGGTGCTGACAAAGTCGCCGGATCATGGGTCGTGAGCGTCAACAGTGATTGGAGCATTGCCGCTGAATCCGGGTTGGCCGTCGATCGCCAGCCTCCGATGGCGGGATACGATGCTTGGCGCCAAATGGTGGATGGATTTCTCAGCGCGTACGATCAGGGAATACCGTTTCAACAAGCTGCGGGAATGACGCCGAGGCCGGTTCTTCTCGAGCTTTGGCGGTTCGAAATTTTCAGGCTCGGACTAGTCTTCCTGAGTCAGGATCAATGACGTGATGGCGCTATGGCCGTGTACACTCTTCTGGTCCCCTCTCGCTTGTAATGCGGTTGGACGAGCTGAACTGGTTGCATGCGGCCGTTTGCCTGACGATGAATCGCACTTGGATCACACCTCAGCCTGACCGCTGATGTCATCTCGCCCCACCCTCACTATCTTCCTCGGCGGGCTCGACACAACGCAGGTCGAGCGGGTGGTCGCCGTCGCCCGCCGCGCCTCCGCCCTCGACAGCATCGAGGCCGCCCTCTCCACCGCCGCGTTCGACCGCGCTATTCTCGCCACCAACGCTCCGTTACCCGAAGCGCACATCCCCGGACTCACCATCCATGTCGACGAAGGCGACTTCCACTTCGGGTCTAGTCTCGTTGCCCTCATCGAGCAGCACGCACTCAACACTGCCGTCTATCTCGGCGGCGGCAGCGTCCCACTCTTCGGCCCGGACGACTTTCTCGGCCTGGCTGCGACGCTGCGTGACGAGACAGCGATCACCAACAACGCCTTCTCCTCCGACCTCGTCGCTTTTCCGGTCCGAGCCGGTGTCCTCGAAGCGATTGCGCCACTCGAGCGTGACAACGCCCTCGCGCGGGCGCTGGAGGAGCGCGCCGGCCTGACGCTGCGGGAACCCCCCCGTACCGTCGCCACCCAGATGGACATCGACGCGCCCTCCGACCTCGCCGTCCTCGCGCTGACCGGCGAAGGAGGCCCTCGCCTGCGTGAATATCTCGGTTCACTCGACCTCGACCTCTGGGGCTAGTTGACAAGCCGCCCCCTGGTTATGAGCACGCGGCGTAGTCTGTGAATCGCCGTCCGAGCCGTCCGCTCACGAGATGCATTGTCCGAACTCCGTCCGCCGTTGTCGCGAAAAGCTCCATACAGTCGAGGGGTTCGTCCACTAGGTTAGGACGGTCTGGACGATCTGGACGATCTTGGACGGCCATTTGCGGAGATCGAATCTATGGCTCGATCTCTGGCCAGGGAATCGCAACCGGGATGGCGCGCACCGTTTGGTCCGCCTGCTCTTCCCAGTCGAGCGGGTCCTCTTCAGCATGAGCCTCGAGGTAATGGATTCGAAGGAGATGATAGAGCGCGCGGCCCCATTCCGGCCGTCCTATTCGATCACCAAAGTTCAGCATGGTCGTCCTCTGGTTCATGCACCTGAAGTTCGACAGCCGCCTCTTTTCGAGCTATTCTTGCTGGGCATGCGTACCGCCATGACCCTCTTTGTCGTCGTCCTCACCACACTCGGCGGGAAGCTAGTGTGAGCGTGATCTACGCCGTAATACCACCACCGCTGTCTCGAAGTCCCGAGCGCAGGGCAAGCGTATAATTTTTGCCCGGAAAACGGAGAACATTGATAGAGCGCTGCCGCGACGGTGATCGCGTCTTCACGGTGATCGACTAACGGATGCCGATCGACCTGTCCGAATACGCTGCTGCTGTCAACAGCGCCCTGGCCGAGGCCAGCCCTTGCGTGCTCGCGACCCAGGGGGAGAGCATGCCG
>QHWF01000757.1 GCA_003222455.1 Acidobacteriota bacterium | reverse complement strand
CATGGGAGCGCAAGGGCGTGCTGCGGCGTCCGATCGTGCCGTCCACGTGCCGGCACAATGGCCATCTGTACTATCTGCTCTTCGCGGACCTGTCGCATCGAGCCGCGGTCCAGTCCGCCCTGCGGCGTGCGGGGATTGACGCCGTCTTTCACTACGTGCCGCTTCATTCGTCGCCGGCGGGCCGCAAGTACGGCCGGGCCGCACGATCGCTGCCCGTCACGGACAGCACCGCCGATCGGTCCTCTCGTCAACGGGCGGGAGCCCGACTACATCCGCGAGGCGATTGCCAATCGTCACCTCGCCGGCAATGGTCCCTTCGCAGAACTCGCGGAACCCGCAGAGAAGCCGATTTTGTTCTGCAAGTTCAGTGGTTTCTGCACCGAATGAGCCCAGAGCCTGGCAGCCAGGGCGGATAACGTGGCGGCCCTCGACGGCGACGTGATGATCGAGCATTCGCTCGCGCTGCGCGAGGCCGGATGGACGCTGCTGCCATCGATTGTGCCTGCCGAGCGCGTTGCGCGCCTCGTCCAGGCGCTCGACGAGGTGTACGCGCAGCAGCGGCCGATCCAGATCAGAAACGGCGTCGGTGAAGGTACGGATGGCACGGTGCATCATCTGCCGTGCGCCGGCGACGTGTTTCTCGATTTTCTCGCCGAGGGCCACGGTCAGGTGCTGCTCGACCGGCATTTCGAAGGTCCGTACATCCTGAACACGTTCGGCGGCCTGCTGAATCTTCCGACGGATGCGTCGTATGTCGGCCGGGTCCATCGCGATCAGCGGACGTTCTCGGGCCAGGTGCGGTTGATGGCGCAATTGCTCGTGATGCTCGACGAATTCACGGAGGAGAACGGTGCGACGTTCCTGTTGGACGGGTCCCACCGGCTGGCCGAGAAGCCGTCGGACGACCTGTTCTTTGGCAGTGCGGCGCGGGCAATCGGTCCGCCAGGATCGATTGTGGTGTTCGACTCCAACCTGTGGCACGCAGCCGGCGTGAACGGCACCGATCGTCCGCGCCGCGCGTTGACGCTGGCGTTCACGCGCCCGTTCGTCAAACAACAGCTCGACTACCCGCGAGCGCTTGGATACGAGCGCGGCGACTCGTTTTCGCCTGTGCTGCGCCAGCTGCTCGGATACAACGCGCGCGTTCCCGCCTCGCTGGAGGAGTGGTATCAGCCGCCGGACCGGCGGATGTACAAGCGCGATCAGGGATAACGTCCGGCTGAAGCCGGACACTACTGAGGGCTTCCGAAGGCAGGCGCCAGGGCAGTTCCACAAACCTCGGTAGTGTCCGGCTTCAGCCGGACCTGTCCGCCGTCAGGCGGACCTTCATTTCTGCCATGACACCAATCAACCGAGTTCTCGTGACCGGTGGCGCGGGCTATGTCGGCGCCGTTCTCGTTCCCCGCCTTCTCGAGTGCGGCTACTCGGTGCGGGTGCTCGACCTGTATCTGTACGGCGATCACGTGCTGCAGCCGGTGGCAGACAACCCGTCGCTCGAACAGATCAAAGGCGACATCCGTGACCGGCCCTTATTGGGACGAGTCATGGCCGATTGTGATGCCGTCGTCCATCTCGCCTGCATCTCCAACGATCCGAGCTTCGAGCTCAATCCGGAGCTTGGCCGATCGATTAACTACGACGCCTTCTTCGACCTCGTCGCCGTGGCCAGGGACAGCGGAGTCCGGCGGTTCATTTACGCGTCGTCATCGAGCGTGTACGGCGTGAAATCGGAAGAGAACGTGACCGAGGATCTGCCGCTCGAACCGCTCACCGACTATTCGAAATACAAGGCGCTGTGTGAAGAGATCCTGCTCAAGGAACAGTCATCCGACTTCACCACCGTGGTGGTGCGGCCGGCGACGGTGTGCGGCTATTCGCCTCGCCTGCGACTCGACCTGACGGTGAACATCCTCACGAATTACGCGGTCAATGCGCGTCGCATCCAGGTCTTTGGCGGCGCGCAGAAGCGCCCGAACATCCACATCGAAGACATGGCCGACGTGTACGCGCGTCTGCTCGACGCTCCGTCCGGGGAGATCGCCGGCAAGACGTTCAATGCCGGTTACGAAAACCACACCGTCACCCAGCTGGCCGAGATGATTCGATCGGTGGTCGGCCGTTCCACCGAAATCGTCACGACGCCGAGCGCCGACAATCGGTCCTATCACATCTCGTCCGACAAGATCCGCCGCGAGCTGGGATTCGTGCCGTCTCATACCATCGAGGACGCCGTCCGCGGGCTGGTCGGCAATTTCGCGGCAGGCCGGATTCCGAACCCGATGACCGACATCCGCTACTACAACATCAAGACGATGCAGGCGCTGCAGCTTACGTAGGGGTTTCAGAAATTCGGAATTAGGAATTAGGAATTTGGAATGCGTGAACGAATTCCAGATTCCAGATTCCGAATTCCGAATTCCGAATTCGACCGTCCTCCGTCGTGGAATTGTCATCGTGGAAATGTGCATCACGCTCATCGACGGGCTCGGGTTGTTTCTCTTGTCGCTCGTGATCCACGTCGTCGTCTGGCGGATCCGCCGGCCCGATTCGTATCGCGCCTGGCTGCCGGCGCTGACGGTGATCTTCGGACCTGTGGCCATGGGAATCGCCTGGCTCGTCGCGCCGACGCCGCTGCAGCTCGCCGCCGTGCTGCTCCTGCACGGATCGCTCGCGGCCGTGTACATCATCGGATACACGCTGGTCACGGCGTTCAGTCCCTCGATGGAGCTCTTGAAGCTGCTCGATCGAACGCCAGGCGGGATCCCGGCTGCGTCGTTGCGCCTCCCGTTTCTCGCCGGCGCGCTGACGACCGACCGCATCGACAATCTGACCGGCGCAGGGCTGGTGCGCCACAGCGGCGCGCGGCTGGAGCTCGGGGATCGCGGAGTGCGGCTGACGCGGCTGGTACTCTGGTATCGCCATGCGATTGGTTTACCGGACGGCGAAGGTGGCTGACATGCCGGCGTG
>QHWF01000763.1 GCA_003222455.1 Acidobacteriota bacterium | reverse complement strand
TGACAATCAGCAGGAGCGCAACCCAGGCAGCCAGAGCGCCAACGACCAGGTGCGTTGGGAGCAGTTGCACAACAGTCCGGATCTCGCGCAACCGCCAGACGTAGTTCGCAAGTCCGAAGCCCGCCAGCACCGCCGATCCTGCACCCAGCGCCAGTCCGACCAGCGCCGGCGACAGCAGCATCGCCACGACAAAGCGCCACATTGACGTCGGGGATGCGCCGCGGATCCGGAGCAGCGCGAGCGTCCTGCGATCCTCGCTGTAGTTCGCCATCGCGACGGCGAGGATGGCGATCAGCGCGAGCAGGAGCCCGCCCATCAGATAAATGCGCATGTTGGCCAGCGCGAGCGAAATGTACATGTCGCTGCCGACTTTGCCGATCTCCTGCGTGAGGCTGTGAATCTCGAGCGGCGGGAATGGCGCCGCCGTTGCCACGCTCTTCTGAAACGCCACGGGATCGACGGACGCGGCCGTCCGAAGCAGGACGACGATTCGCGGGATGAGAATCTGAAGGGATGCGAGCTGCGCGTTGTCGGCGCTGGTCGCCACATACGCGTTGCTGCTGAACAGATAGTTCAGGTAATCGACCCGCGCCTGCACGTAGCCTTGACGATCGGTGACGCTCTTCGGAGGCAAGCCGGGAAGAAATGCCAGGATCCCGGCGGTCTTCGCGCCGACGGCGCGACGCTCGGCATCCATGCCGAGCAGCATCTGTGAGCCCGGTTCGAGCCGCCAGAAGTCGGCGACCGGCGGCGACACGGCGACTTCGTCGCGCGTCCGGGCAAGAATCATGTCGAACGCCGCGCTCAACCCGACGCTGGGTTCCGAGTACACGCTTTCGCGATACACGTCGGTGCTGCCCAGCAGATACAGCGGCACGCCGCGCAATCCATACCCCGGCAGATAAAAACTCGGCAGGACCGCCTCGATCATGTACGTCGAGTCGCGCACGCCCCGCACGCCGGCGAGGGACCGAACGACTTTCTCAATCTCCGGTTTCAAGGCCGCGAGCTGCGACGCCGCCGCCCCGCTCAATCGATCGATGTCCACGAGGTCGGGCGCGTTGAACAGCACCTGCCAGTCGGTCCCGAGCTGGACGCGGGCGCCGCGCACGGCCTTGTCCTCGAAGGATCGGCTCGTGATGATCGGATAGAGGCTGACGCTCGACATCAACGCCACGATGAGCAGAAACGCTACCATGCGATGCGGCTTGATCGACATGTGCCGGAGCGCAAACTTCCCGAGCACGCCGCCAATCGGCTTCAGCACGGGCGCCATCACGTGCTGAATCCGTTCCCGCTTCGACGCGAGCAGCGTCGCCACGCCGTAGAGGAACAGCGGCAGCCCGAGAAAGTCGAGCAGCCGATCCGCGTATCGAAAAAACGTGAACGTATCGGAAATGGCGAACTCGAACGTCCAGCCGAACAGCACGTAGCCGCCCAGGATCAACGCCAGCTGCTGCAGCGCTCCGAACGTCATGGCGGCTTCGACCGCTTCCGATCCCGACACTCGCCGTGAGGCTTCGAGCGGCGAGATCGTCATCGCGTACTTCACCAGCCGCCGGCTGACAACCAGCGCGAGCACGACCGAAATCACCAGAAACGCCGCGAACAACCCGAGCTGCTTCGGGTCGGTGAGCAAGCCGCGCGGAAGCCGTCCGCCTTCGTAGACGAGCAGCGGGAGGAGCGATCCCGAAACGAGGCCGAACAAGCCGCCAATCAATCCACCGCCGACGACGCTGACGAGCAGCGCACGGCCCATCAAGTCGCCCGAGATGCCCCGCAACCGCATGAGGCCGAGCGTCCGCCGTTCGTTCAACATCAGCAAGCCGGCGAGGTTCGCCGCGAGGACCCATGCCATCCAGAGCAGCGGCAGGGCGACGAGCAGCGACACCAGCCCGATCAGGCGCGCGATGGTCTGCATGCGCTCGAGCAGCACTTCGGTGGTGCTGTCGACCACGAAGTTGATGTCGCCGCTGAATTTGCTGTCTTCGCCGGCCGGCTCGCCGGCCTCGTGGCTGTGGCCAGGCACGATATCGGGTTTCAGGTTGAGCGGCAGCGGCGTGTGCTCTTCCGACGTCTGGTGGAGACGCGCGTTCAACGCCTTCACGTTCGCCAGCGATCGGGGAAGGTCCCAGCCCGACACGAGAGCGGCGCGATCGATCTTCGCCAGGTACACGACCTCCGGCGCGTACTCCGCCATCTGGATGTGACCGGCGTCCTGATCGGCGACGCCAAGGACATCGGGGGGCACGAGGCCGGTGGCAACCTGATCGAATTTCGTGAGGATGTCCCACTGATACGGCATCAACAGGATCGCCCCGATGTAGGGGATGTAGCTGACCGAGCCGGTCTGATCCATGAGCCAGCGATTCAGCTCGTCGCGATCGAGCCGCACCACTTTGTTGATGGGCGAGTTGAAGAGAAACCGCGGCTGATCCTGCACGTGCACCTGCAGGCTGAACTCTTTCGCGCCCTGCAGCGCGAGGAACGCCTTGCCCATCGCGTATTCCGGACCGACGAGTGACAGGACGGCGCCACGGTCGCGGTCGGCACCGGCCGCCTGAAGCGCAAAGCTCAAGTCGGGCGGCAGAATGGACGGATCCGATGCGGCGAGCAGACAGAGCCACGGCGTGGTGAACGGCTTGCGATCGACCTGCGCCTCGACCTCGCCGCCTTCCGGAAACCGCGCGCGCAGAAACGCCAGGCTTTCCACGCGTGTGATGCCGGCCGCTTTCGCGATGTGTGTGTGGAGCGTGCGATCGCTGCCGACGGCGCCCTGCTGGTACACGGCCAGGTCCCACGGGATGCGCCGCAGCTGATCGTCCACGTACAGCTTGAGTGCGTAGCGCGACGTATGCCGAGCAGCCGTCGGATCATCGGACGCCCGGCGATGCGCCACGGTAGTGTCCGGCTTCAGCCGGACGACTCGTCTTGAACAACTCGGGTTTCAGAAACGTGAACAGCCCGTTCCACACGGCGTCCGGCGCAATCACCTCGCCGTCGCGGGCATTGAACGTCACCCCCGCCGGGTGCACGATTCCGGTCGAACGCCCCTTGATCATCGATCGCGGCGGCACATCCCCGTCGTCTTTCTCGTCGTCCCAGACGCCGATGAAGCCTTCGCTGCCGGTGTTCCACGGCGACGGCAGATCGACGTTCGGATCGAGGCCCGCGCGCGGCTTGTCCACGTCGTACGGCGGGAGATACTCGTTGTTGATCGCGGCCACGTAGATCTTGCCGGTTTCCGGATCGAGACCGATCTGCCGCAGCCGGCTGACGCCCGTCTTCGGTCCGGCGATCACGCGTCGGGGCGCGACATCGCCCTGGTCGGTGCGGCCGAAGATCAGCAGACCGGTCGTGCCGCCGGGCAGCCGCGAGTAGGTGGACACGACGAGCAGATCGCGAATCGGATCGACGGCGACGCCGACGACCTGCAACAGCTTCGTCTTCGGGCCCTGAATCGTCCGCAGCGGCGCGGCGTCGCCGTCGGCGTCGCGCCGGTAGACGAGCACACGGCGATCGCCCGGGTCGCCGACGACGAGCTCGTTGTTCTTTTCGTCCACGGCCACGGTCTCGGGCCTCGACAGGCCGGTGCGGGCGCCCTGGATGGTACGGACCGGTGCTTCCTCGCCGGTCGCGCCGCCGCGGAAAATCACGATCGCCGCCGCGAGCGGATTGGGCGCCACGATTTCGTCGTTGGTGGTGTCGTACGCGATGCCGTGCGTGGTGCGGCTCAAGCGCGTCAACTGTCCCTGAATCACTCTGGCCGGTGCAACGTTTCCGTTTGCCAACCTGGCAAACGCCGCGATCCGCGGCTGGCTGACTCAATTGGGTACGAGAACTTCCTGTCGCTTGGTGTCGTACGCCACCGCGTAGGGATTCCCGAAACCGCTGGTGTCCTTGCCGGCCGGTGCGTTCCTCACGATGCGGCGCGGACGGACGTTGCCCGCGGCGAGGCGTGGAAACACCACCGCGCTGTGATCGCCGAAGTTGGCGATCCAGATTTCGTCCTTCGCGATCGCGACGCCCATCGGCCCCTTGATGCCGGTGAGCGGCCCGCGCAGCACGCGTGTCGGCGGCACGTCGCCGTTGGCCGTGCGCGGGAAGACGAGGACCGAATTGTCGCCGTTGTTGGCGACGATGATCTCGTTGTTGAGCTCGTCGACGGCCACGCCCATCGGCCAGTCGATCTGGCTGAGCGGTCCCTGAACGACGCGCAACGGCGCGACATCGCCCTTGGCGCCGCCGTCGAACACGGTGATCGACGACGCGAGAAAGCGGCCGCGTGCATTTTCGTTGAACTGGTTGCCGGCCCGTTCCTGTCGCGATTCACGGGCATCGTACGCCGTGTACGACGTGATCAGCTCCCCTGGCCGGAAGTTGCCGTGATTGGCCACCACCACTTCGTTGTGGGTTTCGTCGAAGTAGATGCCGTGCGGGTCGGCCATCTGTGTTTTCGGTCCGCGCACCGATCGCAGCGGCGCGTCGAATTTCTTCGCGTCCCGTTTGAAGACGACGAACATGTTCGGCGTCTGCACCGAGAGCGCCAGGACGTCGCGCTTCGGCGCGAACGCGATGCCCCACGACTGATGCGGCACGTAGAGCAGCCGCTTCGGCTTGACGTTGCCCCGGTCGTCGTAATCGAACGCGACGAGACGGTCCTCGACGTCGTTGTTGACGGTGAAGAGCTCCCGGTGAACCGGATCCATCGCGACGCCCGCGACGAAGCCCACGCCCGTATCCGGTCCCATGATCTGCCGTCGAGGGGTGGCCGGCGCTGGCGACGTGGCGCTGCCGGCGAGGCGGTCGTACACGAGGAGGCTCTTGCGATTCGTGTCGCTCATCAACACGAGGTCGGTCGTGGCGTCGACGGCCACGCCGTTGAAGCCGGGATACGGATCCACGACCATCCGGACAGGTGGCAGATCGCCGCCCTCGTTGCTGCTGGTGGGAATGGTCAGCTGGCGTTCGTTCTGTTCCGTCCGGCTGAAGCCGGACACTACCGAATCAGGTCGCGCACCGTCGTTGTAGTGTCCGGCTTCAACCGGACCTTCAGGCAGGTCGTGGCGTCCGGCTTCAGCCGGACCACCATCGTCATCACCGGACATCAGGCACATCGTGCCTTCCGTTTCCGCCGCGCCCTGCGTCGTCGCGACGAACATGTCCTCGACGGACGGCCCGCCGCCCGGCGTGACCAGACACACCCCGGCAACGAAGACCAGGGACGTGACAATCCGGCGGCGCACGGCTCCGGAGGAAACGGAGAGTACGGAGGAAACGGGATCACACAGAGACGCAGAGAAACGGAGGTTTCGGTTTTTCACTTTTTGTTCTTCTCCGTTGCCCCGTTTCTCTGTGTGATCCCGTTACCTCCGTAACCTCCGTTCCCTCCGTTCCCTCCGTTCCCTCTGGCCGCCGGCGGACGCGGACGCGATGACACGTACGCATACACATCGGCGAGGTCGGCATCCGACAACACCTTCACGGTGTACGGCGGCATGTCGTTGCGCGGCGTCCGCACGTAGCGCACGAACTGCGGCAGCGGCAACGGATCGGGACCGAGCCGCGGCCCGGTCGATGCCCCCTGCGCCTCGCGGCCGTGGCATTGATAGCAGCCAACCTTCATGTACGTCCGTTTTCCACGATCGCTGTCGGGAGGGTCCGGCTGAAGCCGGACCAACAGGCGAGCGTCGGTGGTGTCCGGCTTCAGCCGGATTGGTACATGGATCGTGTCCGGCTTCAGCTGGGTGATCACATCGGTAGTGTCCGGCTTTAGCCGGACGACAACGTCCAAAGTGTCCGTCGTCAGCTGGACCAGCACGATCAGGAGCATCATCAAGGACACGCCTGTTCCTCATCGCGGCTGCGTGACGACGTCCACGAGCGCCGGCTCGCCGCG
>QHWF01000762.1 GCA_003222455.1 Acidobacteriota bacterium | reverse complement strand
CGAAGTGCTGAAAGGCGAAAGTAGTCCTTAAGCGCTCGGTGGAATCCGGTCGAACCGGGCGCCGGGAGACTCAACCGCCAGGTTCACCGCGAACACCACGGAGAAGATCGCGATGGCCGGCGCGAGGAGCCACGGCGCGCTCGCGAGGACGCCGACATTCCCCGCCTCCTGCAGCAATGTGCCCCAGCTTGGCAGATCGTCGGGGAAGCCCAGACCCGCATAGGACAGCGCCGCTTCCGTGAGGATGCAGGCCGGAAGAAACAGCGTGAACTGGGTGCGAACGAAGCCGGCAGTGGCGGGCAGCACATGCCGCCAGAGCACGCGCCACCTCGTCGCTCCGAGCGCGAACGCGGCCTCGGCGTAATCCCGGTGCCGCTCTGCCGCAACGATAGCCCGCACGCCGCGCGCTGCGAGAGGCCAGCCGACCAGCGCGAAGATCGCCGCCGTGAGCAGAAAGATCTCCAACGGCGGCAGCACGAGCGGCAGCACGGCGCGGAGAGCGAGCACCACGTACAAGGCGGGCAATACCATCACGAACTCCGCGATGCGCATGATGACGCCGCCGAGCGCGCCGTTGGCGTGACCGGCCGCGCCGCCGGCGAGAGCGCCGAGGAACGTCGCGCCGCACGCCGCGATTAACGCCAGCGCGAGCGAGATCCGCGCGCCGTGGAGCACCCGGCTGAACACGTCACGTCCGAGAGCGTCCCCGCCAAGCAGCATCAACGGCTGCGCGTCGTCCGACGTACGGACCAGCCGTGGCCCAAGCCAGTGCAGCGGCACGACGTGCTCGCGATCGACGGTGTAGCGGCGCTCCAGCGCATTCTCGAGCCGGTGCGCATAGAAAAACGGCATCGTGAGACTGCCGGCATCGGTCAGGACGTGAAGCCGCGAAGGCGGCGCGTAGGCGCGCGAATCGAACGGACGCCGCGGATCGTTCGGCGAGAGCCACGGGGCGAAGGCGGCGGCGAGCATCCACGCGCCGAGCAGGCCGACGGCAAGGCGCTTCACGGCGCTGTCGGCCCCCGTGCGGGCGGCGCGATCGTGACTCGTGGATCGACGATCGCGAGCAGGAGATCGGATCCGAGGATGCCCACAGCGAGGAAAGCCGCCGCCGCGCTCGCGCAGGCGGCGGCGAGATAGATGTCGCGTGCGCCGAGCGCATCGTACGTCAGCCGTCCCAACCCGGGCCACGCGGTCACCAGTTCCACGGCGAAGGACCCGCTCAGTAGCGCCCCGGCGATCAGCCCCAGCACCGCCGTCACTGGCTTGGCGCTGAGCGGCCACGCGTGCCGCCAGAGCAACCGCCGCCTGGAGACGCCGCGCGCGAGTGCGGCGGTCATGCACGGTTCAGCAAGGGCGTCTGCCAGCGCCTGCGACTGCACCCGCTCGAGCGTCGCTGCCAACGGCAGCCCGACAGCCATCGCCGGCACCGGCACGTGCCACGCAAGATCACGTAGCCACCACGACCATCCGTCCGCAGGTGACGCCAGAGAGGTCATGCCGCCCGTCGGAAAGATCCCCGTCATGGCTGCGAGCGCCAACAGCAGAATCGACGCGATCAGCGGGGGCACCGACAGACACAGCACCGACGCGCCGCGGACGATCGACGGAGCCAGACCGGTCGGACGACTGCCAGTGAATACACCAAGCGGCAGGCCCAACAGAGCGGCGATGATCAGCGCCGCAGCAGCCAGCAGCGTGCTGTTGGCCGCGCGCTGTGCGACGAGGGCGCCGACGGGTCGCTGGTAGAGCAGCGACGTGCCGAAATCGAGACGCACTGCGCCGGCGAGCCATGACAGATAGAGAACGGCCGGCGGCCGGTCGAGGTTCAGTCGCACACGCTCGCGTGCCATCCGCTGCTGGTTGGCTCCAATCCCCCCTGCGGTGGCGACGTAGTCGCCCGGCGATGCTGTTGCGAGCAGCAACGCCGCTGACGCGACGATCACCACCATCAACAGCGACGATACGAGCCGGCGCGCAAGAAAGCGGACCATTCCAGGAGCGTGTCTGAGAAACAAGAACACGCTCCTATCGCGCGCCGGAAGCGATGACCGACACCTCGTCGGCGTTCCAGAGCACCTGGGGACGCTTCAACGCGGGCGTGAAGCTGGCGACGCGAGTGCTCGTCGCCACGTACACATGCGGGATGGCGAACGACATCGCGGGCAGGTGCTCGGCGATTGTGCGCTGGACCTGCTCGAACAACCGGCGCCGCTCGGCCGGGTCGATGGTGCCGGCCTGGCGGGCCATCACGTTGTCGATGTCGCGTTCCCACGGCGTCGCCGGCTGCGCCTGCCGCGGATTCCAGACGTGACTGCTGCCCGACGACAGCCAGAGATCGAGGTTCGCGGCTGGATCGGGATCCGTGAGCAGGAAGTTGTAAATCGCGTCGTAGTCGCCGGCCGTCCAGCGGCCGACGACGGAGCTGAGGTCGAGCGCCACGACATCGAGCGTGACGCCGAGACGGGCCAGCGCCGCGCGCAGGAACGCAGCGCCCTTTTCGCTCGCGCCCACGCCTTTCACAATCAGCACGGTGAAGCGCACCGGCACCCCCGACTCACTTTCGAGCTGGCCGTCCGCGTTGCGATCGCGCAGCCCAATCGAGGCAAACAACGCCCGCGCGCGATCCGGATCGTAGTCCGGACGGTCGGCGCCAGCCGAGTACCACACCGTGTTGGCGGGGCTCACCAGGCCCCACGACGGTTCGGCGGCGCCGAGGTAGACGGTGCGCGCGAAGACGCGGCGGTCCACGGCGTGCGACAGCCCGCGGCGGAACTCGGCGCGCTGCAGCCAGGCGCGGTGCGTATCTGCGGACGCGGGCGGGCCCAGGTTGAACCAGAGCACGTGCATGTCGAGGCCGGTGCCGACGTCCATGAGACGCACGCGCCCCGCGTCGGCCTCACGTTTGAGCGGCACGTAGTCCTCGGGGCGCAAATCATCCTGCAGGAGATCGATCTGGCCCGCCTGCAGGCGCAGCAGTTCCGCATTCTGATCGGGCACGATCTCCATGGCGATCCGATCCAGGTACGGCAACGGCTGCCCGCCCGCGTCCACTCGCCAGTAATGCGGGTTGCGCTCGAACACCAGGCGCACTGCCGGCTCGTACCGGGTGAGCACGAACGGACCCAGCCCGGCGACCTCGTTGGGCGGCGTCGAGGTACCCCAGGCCGTGGCGAGCGTGCCGGCAGCCAGCGCCGCTGCCAGGCGATGCTTCGGATAGATTGGAAGATTGTCGAGCAGCCGCAGCCCGGGCCCGTACATCTGCGGAAAGGTCACGACGACCTCGTGCGGCGAAGTGGTCGATACCGACAGCGGCTGTTCGCCGACCTTCAGCGCGTCTCCCAGCACGCTCGCCGTCTTCGCGTCGTACGCTGCGTTGAACGAGAACGCCACGTCGTCTGCCGTGAACGGATGGCCGTCGGAGAAGACCACATCCTCGCGGAGGTGCAGCGTGTACTGGCGCCCGTCAGCCGAACGTGTCCACCGGTCGGCGAGCCAGGGTTCAACCGCCTGCGTGAGCTGATTGATCCGCACGAGCGGTGCCTGCGTCAGGTCGTTCACCAGGGCGGTCGCGTACGTGTTTCCCGAGTAGCGATTGAAGGTGGGGGGCTCACTCCGGAGTGTGGCGATCAGAGTGCCGCCGCGGTGGCTGGTCGCAGTTGAGCCCGGCGCGCCGGCAGGCAGGCGCCGTGTCCGCCAAAAGGCGACGGCGGCAGCGACGATGACCATCGCGACGATTCCGAGGACGATCCGCCGGCGTCCGATCACTGTGTTGCTCTCGCCTCTGCGGCCAGCCGACAGCCGTAGTGCAGGCCTTCAGGCCTGCCGTGACGGCGGACCTGAAGGTCCGCACTACATCGCTTCAGCGCCGTTAATGCCGATCAGACAAGCATAAGCGGATCGGGGCCGCCTGTCGCGCATCGAGAATCAACTGATGCGTGTGACTCAGAAGCCGTACAACCTCGCCGGGTTTTCGACCAGGATGCTGCGCCGGACCGCAGCGTCGGGTACCCATTCCGCCAGCAGGTTCAGCACCCGTCCATCGTCGGTCTGCATCAGCGGCGCGATGTCGGTGTTCTTGCGTCCGGCCACCCTCGCGGAGTCGGGATGCGGCCAGTTCGAACCCCAGAGAATGCGCTGGCGGTTGGCTCCAACCAACGCCCTGGCGAGCGGCGACACGTCGGGGTAGTCAGGCGCCCGCTTGGAGACGGAATCCGCCGCGCCGGAAATCTTGACGTACGCGGTGCCCGACTTCACGAGCGCGACCAGCGCCTCGAAGCCGGGTTGCTGCACACCGGCGGAAGCCGCGGCGCCGCCGAAATGGTCGAACACGACAGGAACCGGCGATGCCTGGAGCTGCGAGCGGATCGCGTCGATCAGTTTGAGCGACGTATTGAGCTGGATGTGCCATTTCCGCTTGCTCGCCCGCTCGGCCGCGGTCGTGAAGGCCTGCAGCGCGACGGACGGATCGCTGACGCCCGCCGTCATGAGATTGAGCCGGACGCCGCGGATCCCCGCGGCCGCCATGTCGTCGAGCGCCGCATCGGGCGTGTTCGCGTCGACCACCGCGACTCCGCGCGCGCGGCGCCCCAGCTCGCGCACCGCGTCGACGGTGCACCGGTTGTCGGTCCCATACACGCTTGGCTGGACGATGACGACGCGATCCATGTGGAGCGCGTCGAGACACGCGCGCAGTTCGGCAATCGAGGCCGTCTCCGGCGTGTAGACACGGCCCGAGGCGAACGGATAGCGCTGCGGATCGCCGAAGAGATGGACGTGGCAATCGCACGCGCCGTCCGGCACCGCAAAACCGACTCGGGTTGCAGGCTGCGCCGCCTTGGCGGACAGGATGTTCAACGCATCATGCGATGGGGACTCTAGGTGATATCGTTTCGCGAAATCAAGGCTGGAGCGTGTCTGAGAACCAAGAAACACGCTCCTAGTAGCGGAGGTCCTGCCAGAGCGCGTCCAGAAACGGAATCGTGTTCATCTCGTAGATCTCTTCGCGGATCCGCGTGGGGCTCCCCAGCTTCCGCCACGCCGCATGCGCGGCTTCGTCAGGCGTCATGCCGCGGGCGATGTTGTCGTCGCGTTCGTGGGCGAGGTAATCCTCCAGCTCGTTCGCGCGCTCGTCGTCCCACTGCGCTCGGCGGAAGAAGCGGAACACGCCCATTTACTCTCGAAGCGCAACGGTAGGGGCGAGCCTGGACGCGCGGCGGGCCGGGAGCCAGGCGGCGGCGAGACCCACACACCCGAGGGCGATAATCCCGAGCGCGAATGATGTCGGATCGAATGGCGTCAAGCCGTAAAGAAGGCTCGCCGCATAGCGTGACGCAACAACGGCGAGCACCACGCCGATAGCGATGCCGATGGCCAGCAGCGTGCCGGATTCCGCAAGCACCATGCGGATAACGGCGCCTGGGTCTGCGCCCAGCGCCATGCGAACTCCGATCTCGATCCTTCGGCGCGTCACGATATAAGACATGACCCCGTAGAGCCCGATCGCTCCAATGAGCATGGCCAGCACGCCAAAAAATCCGGACAGCCAGGCCATCAGGCGCTCAGGGACCAGCAGTGTGTCGATGTACCTCGCGACTGCGTCATAAGACACCGCGGCGCCGGGCGCGACCTCGGTGATGGCGCGCGTCAGCGCGGGAGTGACGGCCGCCGGTGGCAGATCGGAGCGGACGACGATCCGAATGTCCGGAAGCGCTGGCAGTTCCTGCGCGACCGCCAGATAGGCGATCGGCAGGAACATCGCGCTCGACTCGTTGGCCGAGAATCGCACGGCCGCGAGAGTGCGCTCCTCCCGTACCCGGAGAAATTTCGCGTCTCGGACGAGCCCGACGATGTGGTAGGTGGGCTTGGGCGTGCGCGGCACATCCACGATGGCGGTTCTCGGAGCCTCGGGCAGGTCGCGATTGTCGAACGTCCGGCCAGCGAGAAGGGGTGTCTCCATGACGCGGAAGTAGTTGCCGTCGACCGCGTTGAAGTGCACGTCGCCGTCCTGCACCACACCGCCTTTGCCGATTTGTCCGTTCCAGTCAGCGCCACTGAGCGGTACGATCGCTGTTTCGGCGGCATGGCGAACGCCTGGGACCGTCTGGAGCCGCGTGACGATGTCGGCGAATGCTTGCCGCCGCGCCCCGGGCTGCACGGCGGTTCGGCGCAGATCGACGGATGCCACCACGATGTTCGGATTGAAGCCGAGTTCGACAGAGGCGAGGTTCCTCAACGTACGTCCGAAGAGCAGCGCACCGATCACGAGCACCATTGAGAGTGCCACCTGCACGACCACCAATTCGCGCCGCAGCGTGACCGCTTCCTGTCCATCGACCGACGATCGGCTCCCGGGTTGGGTGGTGATCGCCAGATCACGGCGCGTGGCCTGGAGCGCCGGGCTGAGGCCGAACAACACGCACGTGAGGACGGCGGACACGGCGATGAACAGGAACACGCGCCAGTCTGGCGCGAGGTCCATGACGATTCTGGTGGTGCCAGCGTTGAGGAACCTGACCAGCATCTGGCTGAGCCAGCGCGCGAGCAGCAGCCCGCCGAGCCCACCGAATCCGGCGAGGAGCGCGCTCTCGGACAGCATCTGACGAACGATGCGGCCCCGTGACGCGCCAATCGCGAGCCGGACGGCGATCTCGTGGCCGCGGGCGCTGGAGCGTGCGAGCATCAGGTTCGCGAGATTGGCGCACGTGAGGAGGAGCACCAGGCCGGTGACGCCAAGCAACGCCCACAGCTGCGTCGCATAGGCGGTCCGCAGGTTCGATACTCCGTTGGGAGCGCGCCTGGCGGTGAGCGTGAACGACGTGTAGTTCTTCGTCCACTCGGCCTTGTATGACGGGGACACGGTTGCCTGGAACACAGCAGGAGAAACGGCGGCGAGATGTGCCTGGGCGCGTTCGACCGTCCAGTCCGGCTTCAGACGTCCCATGATGTCGAGCCACCAGACGGCACGCTGCCCGGTGCCGGCCTGCTGGCCGCGGAATAGCGGCTCGGCGCACAACGGGAGTGCCACGTCGAACGTGCGGCCGACTTCCACACCGAAGAAGCCTGGCTGCGCCACCCCGATGATGTCGAAC
>QHWF01000761.1 GCA_003222455.1 Acidobacteriota bacterium | reverse complement strand
TTAGTCGTTGGTCATAGTTGTTGGTCATTAGTCGTTGGTCATGGTTGTTGGTCGTTGGTCATCAGTCGGTTTGGTCAGTCGCGGTTCATGAGGTCGTCAGACGTCCGTCATCAGTCGTCAGTGAGTCGTTCGAAACACCGAGGATCCCGAGTAACGGATCAGCTATCGCAGCCAATCAACTACGACGGGCGAAGACGAACGGCCATAATCGAGAGGTTGGCATGGAACGACGAACGACAGACGACCGAGGACTAAGGACCAAAGACCAATGACCAACGACCAAAGACCAAAGACCAACGACTAACGACCATTTATGGCGCTCAATCTCCTCATGCTCGGGCCGCCTGGTGCGGGAAAAGGTACACAGGCTGAGCGTCTCGCTCGCACGCGCGGTATCCCGAAGATCTCGACCGGCGACATCCTGCGCGACGCGGTGTCGGCCGGAACCGAGGTCGGAAGGCGCGCCAAGGCGATCATGGATCGCGGTGAGCTGGTGAGCGACGACGTGATGATTGGCATCGTGAAGGAGCGGCTCGAGCGGGCGGACGCGCTCGCGGGGTTCGTGCTCGATGGCTTCCCGCGCACCGTCCCGCAGGCAGCGGCGCTCGACGCCATCATGGACGGCCGCGACCCGTTGATCATCGTCAATGTCGTCGTCCCGGAGGTCGAGCTCGTCCGGCGGCTGGCGTCACGCCTCATCTGCGAGGATTGCGGCGCCAATGCGGCCATCAAGGAGAGCGCTGCCAACGGCGTCGACAGGCCCTGGATGGCGGGGGCGGGTGGCTCTGAACCGGAGGCTGTGTTCGCCCGTCGCGCCACGACCGAGCCACTGCGCTGCCGCCGGTGCGGCGGCCGGCTCGTGCAGCGCAGTGACGACAATGTCGAAGTAGTCCGCGAACGCCTGAAGGTGTACCACAATCAGTCGAAGCCGCTCGTCGAGTTTTACAAGGGGCGGCCGACGTTCCGATCGATCGATGGCGCTCAGAGCTCGGATCGTGTCGCGACCGACCTCGTCACCGCCATTGGGGAAGCAGGCGACGGGCTGCTGCGCTGGGGAGCGCGGTCGTGATCATCTGCCGATCGGCCGACGAGCTCGAGCGCATGCGGGAGGCGGGGCGACTGGTTGGGGAAGTCCTGGCGGAGCTCGCCGGACTGGTCGCACCGGGCGTGACGACGGCCGATCTGGATGCGGTGGCGGAGAAGCGCATTGCCCGAGCCGGTGCGACGCCGGCGTTCAAGGGCTACCACGGCTATCCGGCCACGATCTGTGCGTCGATCAACGACGAAGTGATCCACGGGATCCCGTCGGGCCGGCGGTTGTTGAACGACGGCGACATCATCTCGATCGACGTGGGCGCCTCGCTCAACGGCTACTTCGGCGACAGCGCGATCACGTTGCCGGTTGGCCAGGTGTCGGAAGAAGCCGCAACGTTGCTCCGCGTCACCGAGGAGGCGCTCTACAAAGCGATCGATCGCGTCCGGCCGGGCAGCCGGATTTCCGACCTCGGCCATGCGGTGCAGAAGCACGTGGAGGCGTACGGATTTTCGGTCGTGCGGGAATTCGTCGGACACGGCATCGGTCAGCGGATGCACGAAGAGCCGCAGGTGCCGAATTATGGCGATCCCGGCCGGGGCCCGCGGCTGACCGAGGGCATGGTGCTGGCAATCGAGCCGATGGTCAACGCCGGCAAGCCGGCCGTGAAGGTGCTCGGCGACGGCTGGACCGCAGTGACCCGCGACAGCAGTCTGTCGGCGCACTTCGAGCACACCGTGGCCGTCACTGCCGACGGGCCCTGGATCCTGACGTCGCGCGAAGTCCCGGTCGCGGCGCGGCGGTAGTGGAGGGCGCGAGTGTGTTCGTTCCGAGTGTCACGGAGCGTATCCTGGAACGCAAAGGCCGCGAAGGCCGCGAAGAAATACCATTCGTTCTTTGCGGCCTCTGCGTTCAATCGTGAGTTTGCCTAGGTTTCGTGGAAGGGTTCAACCGTGGCGGCGGCGGTCGGGATTGTCACGGAAACGCTGCCGAGCGCGATGTATCGCGTGAAGCTGGACGGAGGCGCGGTCGTCCTGGCGCACATTGCGGATCGGATGGACCGGAACTTCGTGCGGATCCTGATTGGCGATCGCGTTCGGATCGAATTGTCGGCCGACGTGACGCGCGGGCGGATCGTCGAGAAGATGTGAGGATGTAGCTGGCGCGTCGGATGAGGGTTCTTCACGGCAATGAGGATTGCGGGGCCACATGAAGGTGCGGGCATCGGTGAAGCGGATTTGCGACAAGTGCAAGATCGTGCGGCGGCGTGGGGTCGTGCGTGTGATCTGTTCGAACCAGAAGCACAAGCAGCGGCAGGGGTGAGAGGGGAAGAGGTATGGCACGTATCGCTGGCGTGGATCTTCCGCGCACCAAGCGCGTCGAGATCGGTCTGACGTACATCTATGGCATCGGGCGCGTTCGATCGAATGTGATCCTCAAGGATGCCGCGGTCAGTCCTGACGTGCGCGTCAAGGATCTGTCCGAAGACGACGTCCGGAAGATCAGCCGGGTCATCGAGGAGCAGGGCGGGGTCGAAGGCGATCTGCGCAAGGAAATCTCGATGAATATCAAGCGGCTGATGGAAATCGGCTGCTACCGCGGCATGCGTCATCGCCGCGGGCTGCCGGTCCACGGACAGCGCACCCGAACCAATGCGCGGACGCGCAAGGGGCCGCGCAAGGGCGCGATCGCGAAGAAGAAGACGATATAGCTGAGAGCTGACAGCGAAGGAACAAAAATGGCGAAAAGTGACGCGACGTCGCCTGAGGGCGCCACACCAGAGAAAAAAGAGGGCAAGGCGGGGCGCAAGAAGAAGACGTTCAAGAAGCGTGGCGAAAAGCAAGGGAACGTCGTGGCGTGGTCGAGCGCCGGCGGCATCGGCTTCAAGGGATCGCGCAAGGGGACGCCGTTCGCCGCGACGCAGGCCGCGCTCAATGCCGGCAACGCGGCCAAGACCGTGGGGATGCGATCGCTCGACGTGCGCGTGAAGGGCCCCGGCTCCGGCCGCGAGTCGGCCATCCGTGCGCTGCAGACGGTCGGCCTGGAAGTGAAGTCGATCCGCGACGTGACGCCGATCCCGCACAATGGATGCCGGCCGCCGAAGCGGAGACGCGTGTAGGTGCTCTAGGCGCGCCGCAGGCGCGCCCGCCGGAGGCGTGGGGGGTCCGCGGGGGCGAAGCCCCCCGGATCTAACATGAAAGGTGATTGATGGCTCGTTATATTGCTCCGGTCTGCCGTCTGTGCCGCCGCGAGGCGATGAAACTGTTTCTCAAGGGAGAGCGGTGTTACACGGAAAAGTGCGCGATCGAGAAGCGCAACTTTCCGCCGGGACAGCACGGGAAGACGCGGAAAGCGAAGCTCGCCGGCTATGGCCTGCAGCTGCGCGAAAAGCAGAAGGTGAAGCGGATTTACGGCGTCCTCGAGGATCAGTTCCGCCGCTACTTCGAGGCGGCCGAGCGCACGCGCGGCATCACCGGCGCGACCCTGCTCCAACTGCTGGAGCGGCGGCTCGACAACGTCGTCTACCGGCTGGGGCTCGCGACGTCGAGGCCGCAGGCGCGGCAGCTCGTGCGCCACGGACATTTCCTGGTGAACGGAAAGAAAGTCGACATTCCGTCCTACTCCCTGAAGGAAGGCGATGTGCTCACCGTGCTCGGCCGAACGCAGAAGAGTCCGACCATCGGACACGCGATGGAGGAAGTGAAGGGCCGCGGCATTCCTGCCTGGCTCTCGTTCGATCCGAACTCGATGACCGGTCGCGTCAGTTCGCTGCCAACGCGCGAGCAGATCAACCTGCCGGTGCAGGAGCAGTTGATAGTGGAGCTGTACTCGAAATAAGCAATTTGGAATTAGGAATTTGGAATTAGGAATGCGTTCACGCATTCCAAATTCCGAATTCCAAATTCCTAATTGTGAATTCGCGCCCGCTGGCCCGCAGCCTTACACAGACCTGCGGCGGGAGGCCGGCGGTCACTTGCAGGTCTGGAGGCCCGTCTGCGGGTCCGTCGGCGAAAGGAACACACGCCATGCTGTGGAAAGGTTTTCAGCGACCCAAGCGGCTCGAGTTCGAGCGCGAGACCCTGACGGATCGATTCGGGCGGTTCTACGCGCAGCCGTTCGAGCGCGGCTTCGGCACCACGATCGGGAATGCGCTCCGGCGCGTGCTGCTGTCGTCGATTGAAGGCGCCGCCATTACGGCGGTGAAGATCGACGGCGTCCTGCACGAGTTCTCGCCGATTCCGGGCGTGGTCGAGGACGCCACCGACATCATCCTGAACCTGAAGCAGATTCCGCTGAAGGTGTACGTCGATCATGCCAAGACGCTCACGCTCCGCATCGACAAGGCCGGCGAGGTCCGCGCGCGCGATATTCAAGCGGATGGCGATGTGGAGATCCTCGAACCGGATGCCCACATCGCGACCGTGGCCGAGCACGGCAAGCTCCACATGGAAATGCGCATGAAGCGCGGCCGCGGGTACGTGTCGGCCGACAAGAACTTCGACGAAGATCTCGGCATCGGCTGGATCCCGATCGATTCGGTCCACTCGCCCATCAAGAAGGTGAATTACCTGGTGGAGGCGGCACGCCTCGGACAGACCACCGACTACGACAAGCTCACGGTCGACGTCTGGACGAACGGATCGGTGAACGCGCGCGATGCGGTGTCGCTCGCCGCGAAACTGATTCGCGACCACCTGAACATCTTCATCAACCTGGAGGAAGGCGCCGAGCAGCAGGCGGAAGCCGCTGCCGATCAGCCGCACGCCGGCGCGAGCAACGAGAATCTCGACAAGTCGGTCGAGGAGCTCGAGCTCTCGGTCCGCTCGTACAACTGTCTCAAGAACGCGAACATCCGGACCATCCGCGAGCTCGTCCAGAAGACGGAGGCCGAGATGCTCAAGACGAAGAACTTCGGCCGGAAGAGCCTGAACGAAATCAAAGAGATCCTGCACACGATGGGATTGAGCCTCGGCATGCGTGTGGATCAGCCGACCGCCGCGTCCCAGGAGTAGGGAGACAAGGCAGGTCAGGCAGGTAGGGCGGGTAAGGCGGGTGGGTAGAACGCGCTGTGTTTGACCCACCTGCCCCACCGGCCCTATCCACCGCACCCGCCGTGAAAACGCCATGAGACATCGAGTCGCCTATAGAAAACTGGGCCGCGTCACGGAG
>QHWF01000767.1 GCA_003222455.1 Acidobacteriota bacterium | reverse complement strand
CACGACGACGCCCTGCATCCCGGCGTCGAGCGCCTTGCCGATGATCCAGGCCTGGTTCACCGGTACCCGCGTGAGTGGAACGGCGGTACGCCGGCCTTCGATGGCGCGCAGCATTTCGACCATTTCACCGTAGTCCACCAGCCCGTGCTGCTGATCGACGCAGATATAGTCCACGCCATCCACGCACATGAGTTCCGCGGCGAAGGCGTCCGGTAATGCCGCCCAGACTCCAAAGGCGGTCTCGCCTCTTGCGAACTTTTCCCTGAGCGATCTGGCCGTGTTCATCCGCTTGCCTCCCTTCGCGTTCGCAAGCATGTTGCAGCAGGCGAGCGCGCGTTGCAAGGGAGCTCAGTCGCTTGGATCCCGCATGCGGACAAACACGTGGTAGGCGATGGCCACATGGGCCCGTAGGTCGTCTGCACTCGCATGCGGCGAGCGACGGCGGCGCCGGACTCTGCCGCCCGCAATTGGGGGTCTTTCGGCGATGAGAGTCAGAACGACGAACTGCAATCCGATCAGGGCACCCGCGGCCGAGCCCACGATGACGTAAAAGCTGTCCCATTCGGCAAACTCTGACATGTCTTCACCTCACCTGGGCCTTCCTTGTTTTCCGAACCGCTCGAAACGATACGCCAGTTCCGGACCTCCCTCGGCTTCGTAAGCGAGCTGGGCCACGAGCATCGTGAAGGGCTCGGTATAGCGGGCGATCCGCAAAGGCCCGGCGTCCACCGGATCGAAGCCGGCGTCGCGGATCAGGCCGGCGGCCACTTCCTTGCCGCGCCGGTCGTCGCCGCAGTACAGCAGGCTCGGGCGCCTTGTCTTGCGCCTCGCTTCATAGACGTCGAAGAACACTTCGCTCGGGACGGTCCCGAATGCCGCCACGAGGCGAGCTTTGGGAATCCTTTTCGCCAGCTCCTCTGCGCCCGACGAGGTATGGGACACGATGAGCTCGGTGTTGTCCTCGTTCATCGGCATCGAGCAAGTCACGACGACCTTTCCCGACAGGTCGCCCGCCTGCTTCAGAACATCGTCGAACCGCAGCCAGTGCACGGCCAGCAATACTGCATCCGCGTCCTGCGCCGCCTCGCGCGGTGTGCCGGCCCGCGCCTTGCCTCCGGCCTCCCGTGCAAGCCGCTTGAGTTTCCGCTCGCTGCGGGCATAGCTGAAGACCACTTCGTGTCCCGCTCGAGCGAAGATTGTTCCGAGCTTGGCGCCCATCAAGCCTGAACCGAGAATGCCGACTCGCATGGTGCTCTCCTGTCCTTTGCTACTTGATAAGCTCCACTTTCACTTTCACAGTGCCGGGCACATTAAGAGCTTCCACGCCCGAATCTATTTTGCCGATGACGATGATGCCGGGGTCAGGGATCTTCTGGCCATCATGGCGATAGAACACCGCCAAGTCAGGACCCGGGGGCCAATAGACCACGTCTCCAACCTCGTACCTCTTAGTCGGTTCGCCTCCTTCGGAAATCGCTCTAGGCAGATGACCGAATTTTTCTCTTCTGAAGAGATCGTTCATCGTCAGCGTGAACGGCAACAGGGAAACGAAGTCCCGTGTCGTTTGGCTGTCGATCAAAGTCGCCGTAAGCGCTTTATCGCCGACCCTTAGACCCATCTTCATGGCGTTCTCCTATTGCTCCCGCGCGGCCGCGTATTGTTCGTCGCTGACTTTCTCCATCCAATCGACCACCTTGCCGTCGAGCTCTTCCTGGATGGCGATATGGGTCATGGCGGTGGTCGGCGTGGCGCCGTGCCAATGCTTTTCATCCGGCGGACACCAGATCACGTCACCTGGGCGAATCACCTTGATCGGACCGCCCCAGCTCTGGACCAGCCCGCAGCCGGACGTCACGATCAGGGTCTGACCCAGCGGATGGGTGTGCCATGCGCTCCGGGCGCACGGCTCGAACGTAACGTAGGCGCCGCTCGCGCGTGCCGGCCCTGGCGCCTTGAAGAGCTGGTCGATGCGTATAGTGCCGGTGAAATACTCCGCCGGTCCTTTGGTAGAGGCCTGTGAGCCGTTCCGCTTGATCTCCATTTGCACGTACTCCTTACTATCGATAGGGTAACGACGGTGGCAGCTACTGATAAGACGAGACAATTCGCAAGCGCTTATGCGTGCGGTTCATGAATCGAGAAACGGAGTCTTGCGCAGTTCGTCTTCTGACCAAGTAGCCATTGGCGTTGACCGCTCATCTTATGGGCGCAGCAGCGTCTTGATGGCGCGGCGCTCGTCCATCGCGCGGTAGCCCTCCGCTACCTGCTCGAGCGGCAGGGTCAGGTCGAAGACCTTTCCGGGGTTAACCTTGCCGTTCAACACAAGGTCGATCAGCTTTGGCAGAAAGCGGCGCACCGGTGCCGGGCCGCCGTGGAGGTGGACGTGCGCGAAGAACAGTTCCTGCCCCTCGAGCTGGACGCCGTGCGGGACGCCGACGTAGGAGACGTAGCCGCCCTTGCGCGTAGAGCCGATCGCCTGCTTCATCGACTCCTGGGTGCCGACGCACTCCAGCACCGCATCAGCACCGATTCCGTTGGTCAGATCCTTGATGCGAGCCACGCCCTCGTCGCCGCGCTCGGTCACGATGTCGGTCGCGCCGAACTCGCGGGCGAGCTTCTGCCGCGCCTCGTGACGGCTCATCGCGATGATTCGTTCGGCGCCCATCTGCTTGGCGGAGAGTACGCCGAGGAGGCCGACCGCCCCGTCTCCGACGACGGCGACCGTCATGCCGGGTTTTACATTCGCCGCCTCGGCGGCGAACCAGCCTGTGCCGAAGACGTCGGAGGTCGACAGCAGGCTAGGAATAATGTCCTTAGAGGGGACTCCGGGCGTCGCCACGAGGGTGCCGTCCGCGAGCGGGACGCGCAGCACG
>QHWF01000766.1 GCA_003222455.1 Acidobacteriota bacterium | reverse complement strand
GCCGGTGTCGCTGCGAGCACCGCGGGGGCTCGTGGAGCGGGCCTGGGACATCGCCAGGGAGCTCGATCGGCCGACCGCCTACGATTCGTTCTATCTGGGAGTGGCCGAGTTGCTCGGCATCGACTGCTGGACGGCGGACCGTCGGCTGTTCAACGCCGCCCACGAGAAGAAGCCGTGGCTCCACCACCTCGGTGAGCACGAGCCGTCATCGACGCCCGGAACATGAGGTACGCGTCGCCGGACGGAATCCCGTTGCGTGCGGTCCCCACCCGAAAGGGCCTCCCCACCGTCCGGGCGGGCCACCGTGCCGCCCGTAGACCGGAAGGCACGGGGGCGCGGACCCGTTAACCTTACTTTTGACAACATGCTACTGGACCACAACCCGTACCCGGCCGAGGTTGTAGATAAAGGCGCCGGAAGCGACCTGGTTCAAAGATGTGTCAGTATCGCCGTCCCGTTGTGAGGTCGCGCGGAGCCCGGCGAAAAAGGTGCCGGCCTGCGAGTAGGTATGCGTGGCACTCAGGGTCACGTTCTCTTGAGTGCCGTTGCACTGCGCGCAATTGGCACTCTGAAAGTCGCCGGTGCCGTTGAAGTCCCATTCCGCATTCACTACCTTGCCCGTGCCGGGCGGCACCTGGATAGTAGCTGTGAACTCCACGGGCTCGCCGATCGCAACATGGGTCGTTACGCCGCCATCGGCTGTTAAGTCCACCACCGGCTGGATGCCCCCGCGCTCGGCAGCTGTCGGCGGCAACACGATCTGGTCGTCAACCACCTTGTAGTTGGTGCTGGTAGGAGGCGGTACGCCCTTCTCGACCCACGCGCTGACGTCCCGGAACGCCTGCTCCAACACGCCTACGTAACTGACCCGGTGGGCGTCAACACGTGAAGTATGGTTGGCATTGTCAATGAACCAAAGCCGGAAGTTACCGCTTTCCTCCTCTCCTGGCTGCAGGGCAGGGTCGATCTTAAACCTACGATACCAGTCGGCCGGCCACGGGTAGGCATCCGAATCCAACAAGTTATTCACCACGAGCATCTTGCCCTGAATTTCGCCGGTGTAGTCGTAGGCACCAGCCGCGTTGTAGAAAGCGGTCCGGCCGACCAGGACGTTACGCTGTGGGTAGATCGGCTCGCCTTGGGAATCGAGGAACTGGTTCCAGACATATTCATGCTCGGCAGCCGGCGGAACCTGGTGTCGGTGGTAGGTCTGGAGGGCGAGAGCCAGCGAGTTGTCGATGCGGACGGTGTCGCCGGGCTCGAGGCTCTGAAACGCCTCGGGATCCGAGTCGCCCCCTGCGGTGATCGTGTTCGTGCTTCGGTCCACGACCATCATGTGGAAACTCTTACCGTTGCCGGGACCGCTCGTGATGATCACGTCCGCACCGGTCAGGTCACCAGGAGGCAGGCTGTCCAGCGTGAAGACTCTCGGCGGAAGGCCGATGATGTACTGGCCGCCCTCCCAAGCGTTGTAAGCGGGCCCAAACAACACGTCAGCCGGGAACTCAGCAGGCTCTGGGGACGCTGGTGTGACAGCGAGAACGGTCGTGTCGTACTGGATGCGCGCGCGCGCGAGGTCGCCAAACGGGTCGTCGTGACCGAGGTAGCCGGGCGTGGTCCAAAAGTCGTTGGCGTAAGTCGGATCCATCAGGGGTACGTAGTCGGCGACCAAGAAGAGAAGGCCTCCGTTTGCTTTGAGGGCTTGCCAATCGAACCATGCACGCTCCGGAACTCCAAGGAGCGTCATCTCTCGGAGCGCCTCTGCCTCCTCGGGGTTCAGATTACAAGAAGTATCCGGGTCGCCGCTGCCGCCTGGTTCGAACGCATCGACGATGCAGGGCAACGTCGACGGGCGCTCCGACAGCACGCGCAAGCCAAAGAGCGTCGCGGACAAATTGGTGGGGATGGCATCCCGCTCTCCCATGACGTACGGCACAAACCCGTCCCACACCCCGCTGGTGTTCTCCGCGGAGTCGATCGTTATGATTGAGCCGCCGCTTCCCCCGGAGAGATACCCGAAGGGACGTCTATTGGTGCCGTAGATCTGGGCCGCCATGACCCGCGAGAATTTCGCGGCTGCGGCGGCGACTCGGTACTGGACACTAGGATCCCACTTGCCAGAGAGCGCGTCCCGGGCCGTTAAGGGCGCCTCGTTGTTGGGAGACGTCTCCACCAAATTACCGCCGGTGTTGAAGGCGTAGCCAATCTCGTTCTCCTGGAAGAAGACGAGACCTGCGGACTGGTTGCTCGGGGTATTTTTATCGATCTGGTCGAGAACCTGCGGCGGTATAGGAATCGAGGCGGAATCCCCGGTCGTCCGAAGCTGGTGGACGTTCATCTGAAAGAACCGCCCTTGGTACATGCTCGCGGGCGGAAAGTAGAACGAAAACGTGGCATCCGTGCCTCCGAACCCGCCGTGAATATAGGTATAGGGCACCGGTACTCCCCAAACCGTCGCGTTCACGGGGGTGTCCTCGATGATGTAGGGATCGTTGAACCTCGGGTCGACGCAATCCGCGGTGATGAATATGGGCTTACCGGGGCCAGGCGAGGTGCAAGTCGGCTGCGTGGCGGAAGCCGTTGCCGTACCGATCGGCACCGCAGGCGGAGCCTGGGCGTCAGCCCTACCCGGCTCGCACATCGCCATCAGCGCGAACACAACAATGGCTAGAAGGATTCTCACCGACGCTCTCGTGAGCGTCCGGTTCGGCGCCCGGGCCGGCTCCATCGCGGTGCAGACGTCGGTCGCGTCCTTGAATTGGTTGGTCTTCGGGTTGTCGACGACCCACTCGAGCTTCGGCAGCGGCACGTCCCCCTGAGGCGTGCGACGAACGTCCATGTGTGTTCTTGCTCCTGTCCTTCCCTGGCCCAAACCTCACCAACGAATTTTGGGGTCCGGGCCCGGGACCGGCTTGCTTGCCCACATTAGTTAGCTCCC